>JBLHNW010000019.1:0-18670 GCA_047622205.1 Paraglaciecola sp. | reverse complement strand
TTTTGTCTGAAACCTTCAATATACTCCCTTGTTCATACCAGTCACCGAGTACGATGCGCTGTGCCGCTTGTCCGTCAATGCTTAGCTCGTGGATCGCTGGGCGATGGGTGTGCCCATGAATAAGCCGTTTAACACCTTGTGCTTTCATCACCCTTAATACTTCGTTATGGTTAACATCCATAATTTCCATGGTCAGTTTCTGTTGATTTTCCTGGCTGGTTTTTCTGCCCTTAGCGGCAATTTTTCGTCGTGCCCACAGAGGTAGTGATAACATCAGTCTTGGCCACCACCAACCTCGCGCTTTGCGTCGAAACTTTTGATAAACAATGTCATCAATACAAAGCTCGTCGCCATGCATTATGAGAGTGGGAGTACCATAAAGATCGACGACGCTTTGTTCAGGTAGTAAGGTAAACCCTGCCTGTTTCGCATAACGATTTCGAATCAAAAAATCACGATTACCGTGCAAGAACAACACTGGAATACCGGTATCTGCAAGGCCTTTAAAGGCCGCTGCAATTTCCTGATTAAATGAGTTAACATCATCATCGCCAATCCAAAGCTCAAATAAATCCCCAAGTACATAGAGAACCTCAGCTGTGGGTGCTTTATCACGCAAGAAGTCTAACAGACACTTACTAATGTCTGGCCTATCAGCGGATAAATGGAGATCGGAAATAAAGTATGTGTGAGGCATAAGGTTAAATGATTCGAAGTAGTCAATTATAAGGGGGAGGTGAAAATAAATATAAAAGAGGCAAGTTCAATGACCTTGCCCTTTCACATTTAATTTTTACTCGGCAATTTCTACTTTTTGGATAATCACGTCGTCTTCGGGCACATCTTGGTGATAGCCTGAATTACCGGTTTTAACGTCTTTTATTTTATTTACTACGTCCATGCCATCAGACACTTCTGCAAACACACAGTAACCCCAACCATCGCCACTTTCTGCACGAAAATTTAAAAATGCGTTATCACCAACATTAATAAAAAATTGTGAGCTTGCAGAGTGAGGCTCATTGGTGCGCGCCATAGCAACAGTACCAAGCTTGTTTTCTACGCGATTATTGGCTTCGTTTTTGATGCTCGCGTTGGTTGGCTTTTCTTTCATGCCAGGTTCAAGACCACCGCCCTGGATCATAAACCCATCTATTACCCGATGAAAAATAGTGTTGTCATAAAAGCCTTCTTTGACGTAATTCAAGAAGTTTTCTACCGTAATTGGGGCTTTGTCTTCGAAAAGATTAAGGCTGATTACACCGTAATTAGTATGAATATTGACCATAAAACTGTCCTTAATGTGGAGCTAAAAAATGAAAGTACGCCATTTTATACTAAAGAGTCGCGTAAATTAAGCTATTGGAGCAGATTGACTAATGCAGGAGCTGGTACTCAGTGTTAGCATCCGCGTTTTTTTAATGATAAATTGTTGCTTGTTACTAACGAGTAGCGAACTAATCTGCCAAAACAGGAAATTTTAATGTTGCATATATACAATACTCTTAGCCGTAAAAAAGAGCAATTTACTCCCTTACAACGAGGTAAGGTGGGTCTGTATGTGTGTGGTATTACCGTTTACGACTTATTGCATATGGGACACGCCCGTACCTATTTGAGTTTTGACCTGATGGTGCGTTATCTGCGGCATTTAGGTTATGAAGTTAATTATGTGAGAAACATAACTGATGTGGATGACAACATCATTAAGCGCGCCAAGAAAAATGGTGAAACAACCGAACATTTAACTGAACGCACCATTGCCTTGATGCACGAAGATTTTGCCGCAATTAATCTGCTAGAACCCAATGTTGAGCCACGTGTCACCACACATATGAATGAGATTATTGAAATCATTCAGCGTCTTATCGACAAAGGGCATGCCTATCATGCTAATTCAGGTGATGTGTTTTTTAGTGTGAGTAGTTATCCAAATTACGGAAAGTTAGGGCGACAAGATCTTGAGCAATTAAACCTTGGATCAAGGGTTGATGTGGATGAAGACAAAAATGATCCCATGGACTTTGTTTTATGGAAATCAGCCAAGCCCGGAGAGCCAAAGTGGGAATCTCCCTGGGGGGAAGGTCGTCCAGGTTGGCATATTGAATGTTCAGCTATGAACCATAAACACCTTGGTGAGCATTTTGATATACACGGTGGAGGCTCAGATTTAATTTTTCCCCATCACGAAAATGAGGTAGCACAATCCTGTTGTGCCTTTGATACCCCTTATGTGAATTACTGGGTACACACCGGTATGGTCCAGGTCGATCAGGAGAAAATGTCCAAATCCCTAGGCAACTTTTTTACCTTGCGGGATGTGCTGGTAGATTATGACGCCGAAACCCTGCGTTACTTTTTAATGTCTGCACAATATCGTAGCCAACTTAGTTATTCTGAAGACAATATTAAGCAAGCAAGAGGGGCGTTGGAACGTCTGTACACTTCCTTGCGTGATATTGAGCCAAACACGAAAGTTGATATGGATCTTGGTGGTTATCTTCAACGCTTTAATAAGGCAATGGATGATGATTTTAACACCCCAGAAGCCTTTGCCGTGCTGTTCGATTTGGCTCGTGATTTGAATAAAGCCAAAAATGATGGAGAAAATGCTCAAGATCTGGCAGGTTTATTGGTAAATCTTGCGAGTGTTTTGGGCATATTACAAAAAAAACCTAGTGAATATCTACAAGGTGACGCGGATAGTGATGTGGCAGAAATTGAAGGGTTGATTAAAGCTCGTAACGATGCCCGAGTCAGCAAAGATTGGTCAGCAGCCGATGCGGCTCGAGATGCCCTGAAGGCAATGAATATTGTGTTAGAAGATGGCGCTAAGGGCACAAGCTGGCGCAGAGGGTAGGATTTTAATAACTTTAATTGGGTTTCACGCTTCTTTTTAAGCAAATTAGGATGGGTGTCTACGTAAAACCTGTTATCGATGGGCGCATTCGAGAAAGTCGAAGAGGTAGTGACTGGCGATACTGGAAATTTCTCATTCGCCCTGAACGTAGATGTTATTGGGAAATACCAATTCACCTTAAAGAATAAAAACAAATTCTGGGGTGGGGCATTCTTACAGTTAATGGTTCGGTCATATTGAAGTTAACACTGGATAAACCGCTAGTGATTCATCACAAGCAATAACTCCCACTATCAGAGATATTTACATAGACACCTATCCTAGTTTGATTGGGAAACGGATGCAGTTAGACACATTCAACCAAAACTGGGGCTAGGGTCTGAGTTATGTACACCACACCCAATATATCTTGCACTGCATAACAATGCCATACAGTGCCAGGCAGTGTATCGCGCCTTATTTACTTCCCACGTTGAAGATAAATTGCTTGAAGATATTCGGGGCAATTCCAACAAGGGAATGGCCATTGGTAATGAACAATTCAAGGAAGAGATAGAAGCCCTAACAGGTAGAAGAATGACAGAACAAAAAATGGGTCGTCCGCTCACCCCCACAGAAAAATAAAAAACCAACTAGGGTGTAGGCGTTAAGTCGACTCTGAACCCAGTTCTAAGTTTCAATGCACACAATCTATATCCATGCTCAACTTACCCTAATTATTAGTCCACTTATCTCTAATGGCTATATAACAATGCACTTTTCAAGAACACTGTTATCTTTGAATAATCTAACTTCAAAGTGAGGTGAATGATGTCAGAGTTATCAATATCCAGACGTAATTTTATAGCTACAAGTGCGAAATCTCTCATTGTGTTACCAGGAGCTGGACTAGACATAGTTTAGGAGAAACCATCAATAGTATAGATAATTATGAAGTCACTCCATTTATTGAAATACTCCCTAATGAAACAATTAGACTTATTATTCATAAAACAGGAAATGGGGCAGGGTGTTAGAACATCACTAGCAGTAATATTGGCTGAAGAATTAGAAGTTAATTTTAGCCAAATTGAGATCTAGAGTGCTAAATCACATCCAAAAAAGTATGGACGGATGGACACTGGTGGCAGTGGAACAATATATAGTAGTTGGTCAATTCTAAGGTTAGCTGGTGCTTCTGCACGTGAAATGTTTATAACTGCTGCTAATATCTGGAATATCAAATCTGATAATTGCCATGTAAATAATGGAAGCGTTATTAATAATTTAAGCGGTGAAGTTATTAGCTATGGTAAGTTAGCTAAAACTGCATCAAAATTAAAAATTCCTGAAAAGTCTCAATTTAAATCCCCCGATGAATATAAACTCATAGGTAAATCTCAAAATAATGTTGATGTGAAATCTATTGTAACAGGCAGAATGCAATATGGAATGGATGCAGAACCTGATGGTACTGTTTATGCGTCAGTTGTTAGATGTCCAGCGGCTGAAGGCAGTATTAAAAAATATTTTCTGATGATGCATTAATAATAAAAGGAGTTTTAGGAATTCAACAAATTACTCCTGACTTCAGAATTAATGGTAATCGAGCAGGTGTTTCAGTAATAGCTAAAGATTATTGGGCCGCTCTGAAAGGTAGAAATAAACTACGGGTAGAATGGAATTTACCAAAGGCAAAAAGTAATGGAAGACAAGGGGTAAGAGACTACCTCCAGTCATTTTCTGAAGATGCAGCCATTACCGTCACAAGTAAAGGTGAGCCTGAGTCAATAATAGGTGATTCAAATTTCACACAAAAATATTTTACACCCGCGCAATCTCAAGCTCAAATGGAGCCTATGGTATGTGTAGCAAGGGTTACAAATAATACCTGTGAAATATGGACAGGCCATCAATTTCCACAAACAGTAAGTCGACGTGTTGCTGAGTATCTAAAAATACCGGTTGAGAATGTGATATTTACTCCTTATCGAATGGGAGAATCTTTTGGTCGCAAGTATGAAAATGATTCAGTCATGGAAGCAGTACAGCTAGCCAAGAATGCTTCACTACCTATAAAGGTTATCTGGACACGTGAAGATGATATGAAATTTGGTTTTTATCAAACGCCAAGTTTTCATGAACTAAGTGCTGAACTAGATGTGCAAAAAAAACCTTAAGCTGGAAACATAATGCTGTAACCGTTGCCTATGACCGTAGAGCTGATACGCCATATCATACTTATGATTCCATGGGATCTCAGGAACAAGTATTGTTAGATCTTGACCATTATCGAAGTTTATCTAGAGGAATAGTAACGTATAACAATCGGAGGGCCCATCGTTCGGTGGGTAATCCATCAGCACAATTTGCTATTGGTAGTTTTCAATGTGAGTTAGCTCATCTAGCTGGATTGGATCCAGTTATGTGGTTTTTAAAAAACTTGGGCGAAGATAGAATTCTATCTGCCAGTCCATATGAAACTAAGATTCTAGATGAGTTATTGTATGATACCGCCAAGCTAAGGAGAGTTATTGAAAGAGTAATTGTAAATAGTAATTGGGGTAGTAAACTAGAACTTGATGAAGGAATGGGCTTTTCAGCCTACAGAAGTCAGGGCACCTAATGCGCAACAGTAGTGACGGTTTCTGTTAAAAACAATCACTTGAAAGTTCTTAACATATGGAATGTTACACATTGTGGACAAGTTATTGATACAAACGGTGCAGATCAACAGGTCAAGGGGTGTCTGATATGGGGACTATCCTGTGCGCTCAGAGAAGAAATAACTAGTCAAAACCATCTAGTAGCTCAGAATAACTTCCATGATTATCAAGTTGCAAGAATGATAGATATACCCGAACTACATAACGAATTTATCAAGAGAACTCGACGACCGACAGGTCTTGGTGAACCAGCTGTTTCTGGAGTTGCTCCTGCACTTAGCAATGCCGTTTTTGCAGCAACTGGTAAACGATATCGAACATTACCTCTTAATCAGTATTTAGTAATCTAAATAGCATGACTCCAATCGTATTGAGCTACAAACATTCTCAGCCAATATATCAGGTGATATTGTTGAAATGCTTACTGGGTATCTTTCTTTTACAGTAGGTCTTGAGCACAGAACAGAAAAAGGCAACTTTTATTCAGATACAATTGCCTCTAATGGTGACTTAGAACCTACCATTTCGTTTGTTTTTTATACTGTATTATCAAACTTAACCTTAAACGGTATTATTTATTAAATGAAGCATCAGTAGCCTTTGTATATACATAGACACCCATCCTAATTTGCTAAAAAACAGGCATTGTCCTATAAACTGGGGTACGTCAGACCCTGATCCCAGTTTTAAGGGCATCTAGAAGTGTTGAATTTAACCATTAACTATTAAGAAATAATGAATGAGATTTACTAGCAAATTACCTGATGTAGGTACCACCATATTTTCTGTCATGTCAGCTCTGGCAGCAGAAAACAATGCTTTGAATTTGTCCCAGGGCTTTCCCGATTACGACGGTCCAAAGTCGTTGCGAGAGGCTCTGGTTAAGCATGTGATGGGGGGTAATAATCAATATGCTCCGATGGCGGGGGTATTGCCATTGCGGGAACAAATTGCCGAAAAGCTTTGGCGTTATTATCAGGTTAAAGCTAACCCGGATACCGAAGTCACTGTGGTTCCAGGTGCAACAGAAGCTATTTACTGTGCCATTATGGCGTCGATCAATAGCGGTGATGAAGTGATAGTATTTGATCCCTGTTACGACAGTTACGAACCAAGTATTACCCTAGCCGGAGGAAAGGCAATTCATCTACCGCTTACCCCGGTAAGTTTCGGTATCGACTGGGAACGTGTCCGTGAAGCAGTCAACAGCCGTACAAAAATGATAATCATCAACTCGCCGCACAATCCATCGGGGAGTGTATTGTTGGATTATGATTTGCAACAATTACAGCAGTTGGCGTGTAAACATGACCTGTTGGTATTGAGCGATGAAGTTTATGAGCACCTGGTTTTTGACGGCCAGAAGCATTGTTCGGTACTTCAGTATCCGGGGCTTCGGGAGCGAAGTTTTGTTGTATTCTCATTTGGCAAGACCTATCACATAACCGGTTGGAAAACCGGTTATTGTGTGGCACCGCCCCAGCTCAGTAGAGAGCTGCGCAAAGTCCATCAGTTTGTTTGTTTTGTCGGTGTTACGCCGATTCAAATGGCATTGGCGGATTTTATGGCTGCTGAGCCTAACTATGCAGCAGGTTTAGCTGCTTTTTACCAAGCTAAGCGCGATTTGTTTTGCGAACTACTGCAGGGTTCCCGCTTCAAATTAAAGGCGGCGTCGGGTACTTATTTTCAATTACTCGACTATTCCAACATATCTGAGTTAGTAGACCAAGAACTGGCGGTGAAACTTACCGAAGAGAACGGGATTGCGTCAATTCCGCTATCTGTGTTTTATCAATCCCCGCCGCAACAGTATTTATTGCGATTCTGTTTTGCCAAAAATGATGAAACTTTGCGACAGGCAGCAGAAATTTTGAGTGCTATATAATATTTACATATACACCCATTCAAATTTGCTAAAAAACCGGCCCCGTTCTGGGCTTGAATAAGGATACAAAACCAAAGGGTTGGTGGCACATGTCTCAGGTACGTAAAATACAAAACAGTTTAATTACTACTCTCTAATATCATTGTGTTTCTGCGCTGCGTGCGGCCTTCGTTTTTGTGTGGAACCGGTATTAATTCCAGGTAAAGCTTAGTGCATCGGCGGGTTTGGGTAGAGATTCGAATGTTGTTCCTATCCAGCGTATTTTCTAAAAGTCTATGTGGCTATGCCGTAACGAATTCCGATGAGTGTCTTCGGAATTTTTAATAAATAGCTAAGTTTTTTCATCATCATTAATAAAAAATTATAGTAGAAAAACATGTTAACGTTAATCATATAGCAATGCCCCTTATACCCAATAAAAAGAGGATATTCATAGATATGTCTTTATTATCAAAATCATTCGCTTCTATTACCTTCACGGTTATAACTACAACTTTAGCCCTTAGCATCTCTGGATGCGTATCTGCAGCAGCTAACAATGATAAATTATTCAAACAAGTTAACAATGAAGTGCCTAAACGCAGCGAAGGTGAAGGCACTTACGACAGATTAGTCATACGTGGCGGCTATGTTATTGATGGCACTGGTGCGCCACCCTATGGGCCCGCAGATATCGTAGTTGAGCAAAATCGTATTACTCAAATAAAAGTAGTAGGTTTTCCTGGATTGCCAATTGAAGACAAAAATCGCCCCGGAAAAGGGTCACGTGAAATTGATGCTCATGGTAAGTACGTATTACCGGGTTTTATTGACTCACATTCACATATTCATAATATAGAAGGTGGACAGAAGGTATCACCAGAATACATCTTTAAATTGTGGTTAGGCCACGGTGTAACAACGGTACGTGAAGTTTATGATGATCAAGGAGAAGATCGTACCTTAGCCTTAAAACAATTAAGCCAACGTAACGCGATAACTGCACCAAGGATTTCAGTTTTTCCTTATTTTGGCGCAGTAAAAGACCCAATAACTACACCAGAAAAAGCGCGTAAACGTGTTAAGTCACTGAAAAATAAAGGCGCTGACGGTATTAAATTTATGGGCGCGAAAGAAGATATTATGGCAGCTGCTTTAAACGAAGCTGAGAAGCTAGGTTTAGACACAACTATGCATCACGCACAACTAGACGTAGTGCATGCCAATGTACTTGATACGTCGGCTATGGGCTTAGACTGCATGGAGCACTGGTACGGCTTACCAGAAGCATTATTTGAAGATAAAGTTATCCAAAACTATCCAACTGATTATATTTACAATAATGAACAAGATCGTTTTAGCCAAGCAGGACGCTTATGGAAACAAGCTGCAAAACCAGGCAGCGAGCATTGGAATTATGTGATGGACACCTTACTTGAACGTGACTTCTGCTTGAGCCCAACCTTCACCATATACTTAGCTAGCCGAGATTTAATGCGGGCCTACTCAGCTGAATGGCATTACCAATACACCATGCCAAATTTATGGCAATTCTATAGGGCTAATCGAGCACAGCATGGCGCCTATTTTTTCAATTGGACGACGGAAGACGAAGTGGAATGGAAAAACAATTTCAAACTTTGGATGCAGTTTGTTAACGAATACAAAAACAAAGGCGGCACGGTTGTAGCGGGTAGTGATACTGGTTACATTTATAGCCTCTACGGTTTTGGATATATTCAGGAGCTAGAGCTACTTCAAGAAGCAGGCTTTCATCCCTTAGAAGTTATTCGAGCAGCAACTAAAGAAGGCTCGAAAGTATTAAAAATGGCTGACGAAATTGGTACCTTACATGTGGGAAAAAAGGCCGATATTATCATCGTAGATGAAAACCCTATTCATAACTTAAAGTCGTTATACGGCACAGGTGTTCCGAAATTAAATGATAAAACCAACACTGTCGAACGTGTGGGTGGCGTGCGCTGGACAATTAAAGACGGCATTGTTTACGATGCTAAAAAACTCCTAGCTGACGTGCGAGAAATGGTCCTTGAACAGAAAAAACAACAAGGCATAAATCCAAATATTCCAATGACAGTGGAAACACCGCAGAAATAATCGTCAATCTAAAACAATTATATAAAAGTGATGAATAAAAAGTCGAAATCAGAGTTACTGATTTTTGGCTTTTTATCTTTATGGCTCACCCTAAGGGCAAGTTTGGCTTGTACTTACTCACTCCCAATGAATTGCTTATGGGGTTTCTGTGTCAATTACAAATAGTAAACGCAGAGAAGATAAGGGTAGCAATAACTGCGCTTACAGGCGCTGCTTTTCACGAGTTCAAGTTATGTGAGAAGTTACCACCAAACTAGGTGTTAAGAGTGCCATTGAGGTAGCATGGTTATATGTTTAATAAAAAGAAAAAAAGAGAGGAATTCAAACAGTTCAGCTATTTTTTAAGCAATATCAATGTGAACAAATACAACTCACTGCAACTTTAATTTACCTATTTGATTATGTGTGGACGTAGTAAAAAAACACCTATATTGTAATTCTCGAATATTAAGACAATAACTAAATTTTCATCAGTTTGCAGTCGATGAATTACAACCAGTCAATTCAAGGAACCATATTGTGAAATTTCCTCATTGTATAGCTGCAGTCGTCTCTCTCTTCTTAAGTTTCGCTGCGCACTCAGAAACACTAGTCCTTAAAGCAGAGCGCTGGCTCGACGTAAGCTCGGGCAAAATATTTAGCCCTGCGAGTTTGGTTGTTAACGATGGAAAAATTACCGCAGTTGATCCTGTAACATTACCCACTAATGCGAAAGTGATTGAATTGGGAGACATGACATTGTTGCCCGGCTTAATGGACCTACATACCCATGTAGCCTTTGAAGACGTTGATGGCTGGCAGTATGAGCCAGCGACTAAAAACACAGCGTTTTACGCGATGCGCAGTGTCCGCAATGCAAAGAAGACCTTAATGGCTGGTTTTACCACAATACGCGAAGTGGGGTCTCCCGGATTTGTTGATGTTGAACTCGGTAAAGCGACCGATCTCGGATGGGTTGATGGGCCCAGAGTTATTCCTTCTGGTCACGCGATAGGCATTACCGGTGGACATTGTGATGTAACAGGTTTCAAAGCTGGAGCATTAGAAGTGGACTACCGTTCAGGTGTTGCCGATGGCGTTGATGAATTAATAAAAGCGGTTCGCTACCAGGTTAAAAATGGCGCCCGATCAATTAAAATTTGTGTCACATCAGGCGTTTTAAGTAGCGGACCAAATGCCGGTATCTTGCAACTTAACAAAACCGAGTTACGCGCCATTATTGATGAAGCCCATCGTCAGAAGGTCAAGGTGACAGGACATGCCCACGGAAAGGAAGGAATTATAGCGGCATCAAATGCCGGTATTGATTCGATTGAACATGCCTCTATGATGGATGCGGAAACTATCAAAATATTAAAGGAAAATGGCACTTTTATAGTACCAACTATTTTCCAATGGTTTCTTGAATACGATTATCCGCCGGAACAGGATGCAAAAAACGAATATGTAAAAGGTTTTATTGAGAACAGTATGAAACTTGCCATCAAAAAGAAACTTAACATTGCTTTTGGAACCGATTCGGGCGTTTATCCACATGGACGTAATGCTGAAGAATTTGCAGTTCTAGTAAAATTTGGAATGAAACCGATCGATGCCATTCGCACTGCGACAACCAAAGCAGCGGAATTAATGGGCATAACAAATCGTGGCCGAATCGAGAAAGAGTTACTCGCTGATATTATCGGGGTTCCTGGCAATCCCCTGGAAGATATTCGAGTGATGGAAAATGTTAGTTTCGTGATGAAAGCAGGGAAGGTTTATAAGAATTTAAAGCCTCTTGAATAGCTCGTTTAAATTAAAACTAATGAGTCGAAACGCACTCAATATTTAGTGGAATAATCTTGTGAGATGAGTTTACATCGATGCATGATGCCCTTATAAGTTTTTCTGTAGGTATCTAATAAAGATAAAGATAAAAAGAGGTTTACATGAGAAAAGCAACTGAGTTTATTAGTAGCGTTATCATTGTATTATTAATTAGCAATAACGTTCTGGCCGCTCAAAATGATAAACGAGCGATCAGTATCGATGATTTTTTTGCATTTCAAAACGTTGGTGACCCACAGATAAGTCCCGATGAGAAATGGATTGCTTATACCGTTTCATCCAGTGACCTGAAAAAGGATAAATCAGAAACTCGGGTGTGGATGATCCCTGCAAAAGGAGGAGAAGCGATCCCGATGACTGCAAAAGGCTACTCTGCATCGAAGCCACGCTGGAGTCCTGATGGGAAATATCTGACATTTGTTGCGAAACGCAGTGAAAGTGGCGAAAATAAAAAGGATAGCGAGGATAAACGACAAGTATGGGCGTTAAATCGCCTTGGCGGAGAAGCGCAACAATTAACTGCGGTGAACCACGGCGTTTCTGGATATGAATGGTCACCAGATGGAAAGAGAATGGTGCTGTTAATTAACGACCCAAAACCTTTTGAGCTGACAGCCGATAAGAAAGATGACAAAAAGCCAAGACCTTATGTAATTGATCGGCTGCAATTCAAAGCTGATTATAAAGGTTACCTTGATCGATACCGTACACATCTATATGTATATACGCCAAACTCCAAAAATGAGCCAAGACAAATAACCTCCGGTGATTTTGATGATTCTCAACCTGTCTGGAGTCCCAATGGAAAGTCAATTGCGTTTGTTAGTAATAGGACAAAGGAGCCAGATGGCAATCTGAACAGCGATATTTGGATAGTTGCTGCTGACAACAGCGATAAAGGCTCAACATTGTTGCAGTTGACAACCAATCCCCGTGAAGATAGTTCGCCAGTATGGAGTCCAGACGGAAAGAGTATCGCCTACACAACTATCATCGCACCTCGGAAAGTGATGTGGTATGCGACGAATAAACTCTCTGTTATTTCCTCAAAAGGAGGAGAACCAACACTACTCACTGCCAAACTGGACCGAAATGTTCGAAAACCAAAATTCTCAGCTGACGGACGAAAACTTTTCTTTATGCTTGAAGATAGTGGTGAACAAAACCTCGCCTCAGTTTCTTCCAAGGGTGGCAGTGTAAAGCGAAATATAAATGGTGAAATGAAAGTTGAAGGATTTGCAGTTCAGGGTAAGTCTATTGCAGTATTGATCAGTAAACGCCAACATCCGTCTGAGATTTTTACGCTAGATTCAAAAAAGTTATCGCAACTAACATTTGCTAATAAGCTTCTGATGGATCAGTTGACAGTGGCAGTAACTGAAAACATCCATTTTAAGAGCAAGGACGGTACTGAAATTGAAGCGTTTCTAACCAAACCGATAGGTTTCAATCCTTCAATGAAATATCCAATGATATTGCATCCTCATGGCGGACCGGTCAGTCAATATGCTTTTGGATTCGACTATCAAGCTCAGCTTTGGGCCGCCAATGGTTATCTGGTATTACAGCCCAATCCGCGTGGGTCTTCAGGCTATGGACAAGCCTTTTCACAGGCCATCTTTGCCGATTGGGGAAATCTCGATTATCAAGATGTGATGGCAGGCGTTGATTATGTTTTGTCACAAGGGTACGCCGATCCTGAAAAACTAGGGGTTGGCGGTTGGTCCTATGGAGGCATTTTAACCAATTACGTTATTACCCAAACAACTCGATTTAAAGCGGCGGTTTCTGGCGCCAGCGAAACATTGATGCGCACTAACTACGGACATGATGAGTATCAGTTGTGGTGGGAGATTGAGCTGGGCTTGCCCTGGGAAAATGCGGCTGCGTGGGAGAAAATATCATCATTTAATGATGTCGCAAAAATCACAACACCGACCTTGTGGATGGGTGGGGCAATTGACTGGAACGTTCCCATTATTAATTCAGAGCAAATGTATCAAGCTATGAAGCGTCTGGGTCGGGATACTCAGCTAGTGGTTTATCCGGGAGAACACCACGGCATTAAACGACCTACGTTTCAGAAAGACCGCTTTGAGAGATTTCTCGCATGGTATGACAAATACATAAAAGGCGTTGAGCGGAAGGTCGAAGCTGATAAAAAGTTGCTTTCATAGTCAACTTTCGATCTGCTTATATAAAATTCAATCAACTTGATTAAGGCTTCAAGGAGACATAAGACATGAGAAATTCAATATTTTGCATATTGTTTGCATTAAATATTTTTCATATTGGAGATTGCAAAGCAGAATCGGAATGGCTTGCTACTCCCGAAAGCCTAGAGAAATTTCGAAACCAGGTTGAATCATTAAAACCACTCGTCACAGGCATTGAATTATTTTCTGTGCGCGATATAAATATCAAATTGGATAATCGCAATATCTCTATTCGAGTGTATAACCCTGGAGGGAAAGAGCCTAAACCCGTGTTGATCTATGTGCATGGTGCTTGCTGGGTAGCAGGTAGTCTGGACAGTCATGACGAAGTTGCACGTTATTTAGCAAAGGAAAGCGATTCGATAGTGATAGCGATAGATTATCGACTTGCGCCAGAGTACAAATATCCAGCCGCTCACAAAGATGTATACGATTCAGTAAAATGGATTTGGAAGCACTCGAAATCCCTCAATATAGACAAATCGAAGTTTGCAATTGGTGGTGAAAGTGCAGGAGCCTATTTTGCAGCGGCCACAACATTAAGGGCATTGAAAGATCCTGAAGCGCCCAAAATATCATTTCAACTACTTGTCTATGCGGCATTAGATGGGGGAGGTTCGTCCTGGCCAGAATGTAAAGCACAGTATTTTGAGAATACTACTGATGTCAGAAGTGACTTCGGTTCTCCTCTTTGGGCACAGAGTCTTGTCGGTGTGCCGCCAACGTTCAACATATTTGGACAATATGAGATATCCCGAGTAGAAGAAGAGTTGTTTATCAGGAAGTTGGCTGACCAAGGTGTTTCAACGCACAGTTTTATGGTTGAGAATGTGGAGCATGATGTCGTTAAATGGGCAAAAGTAACCGGCGATTTAGTCGCGCACAAAAAGGCAGTTGAATATATTAAAATTGGTTTTGGGCTTGATTGAAACTAAGCTATGGGGCTGAATACGATTAGGCTTTAGCCATAAAAATTATGGCTCTACTCTAAAAGAAAAACTAAGAAACAAGGAAATAAAATGAAGCTAATTTGCAAGCTTGTAGTTTGTGTACTGTTTTTTTCTGCGCCAAGCTATGCCGAAGAAGAAAGTAAAAAAGACGAACGTGCAGACAATATTCGTGAAAATTATGCCAAATACGAATATGAAGTCCCAATGCGTGACGGTAAAACACTGTTTACTGCTGTCTATGTGCCATCAACTGGATCTAAGTCATATCCAATACTGATGAGTCGTACCCCTTATTCCGTTGCTCCTTATGGTATTGATAAATACGCTAAAAAACTGGGACCATCAGCGGAGTTTGAGAAAGAGGGTTTTATCTTCGTTTCCCAAGATGTGCGCGGCCGTTTCCGCTCTGAAGGCGAATTTGTCAATATGCGCCCACAAGATGCGTACAAACGAAAGAAAAATGCAGTAGATGATGCGACTGACGCTTACGACACTATTGATTGGCTGGTGAAAAACATCCCCAACAACAATGGTAAGGTTGGTATGTGGGGAACGTCCTATCCAGGCTATTATACTTCTGTCGCTTCGATAAATGCTCACAAAGCTTTAAAAGCCATTTCACCCATGGCACCTATAGCCGACTGGTATTTTGATGACTTTCACCGAAACGGCGCATTTGTACTACCGATGGCATTTGTATTTTTTGATGTTTTCGACAATCCTCCAGAAGGTAAACACAATTACTGGCCCGAAGGACTCAAACTACCGACTCACGATGGCTATCAGTTCTTCCAGGATTTAGGTTCATTGGCAAATGTGAACCTTAAATACTTTAATGGCACGCGTCCTTTCTGGAACGAACTAGCAGCGCACCCTAACTACGATGATTACTGGAAGGCCAAAAACCTATTGCCTCACCTCAAAAAGACCAAACCACAAACCTTGGTTGTAGGTGGCTGGTATGACACTGAAGATTTGTATGGCCCATTACAAACCTATCAAACCATGTCTGAAAAAAACACAAAGGATAACGTCAAATTGGTTATGGGGCCTTGGTATCACGGCCAGTGGAACGGTAAAGAGGGCAATAAAATGGGGGAGGCTGAACTGGGTTTTAATACCGCGAAATGGTTCCAGGAGCAGGTCTTATTGCCTTTCTTTAAGCAACATCTGAAAGATGGCGAGGCAGATATTGCCACTGCCACAGTTTTTGAAACCGGTGCTAATCGTTGGAGAACGTTTGAAGAATGGCCACCACAACAGACTAAAAACCAAACCCTCTATCTGGCCGCTAATGAAAAGCTCAGCGCTATAAAACCGGCTACCGATCAGGGGTATTCAGACTACATCAGTGATCCAAAAAAGCCCGTGCCTCATTCTATAAAGATAGGCCGAGGTTGGGATCGTGAATACATGACCGAAGATCAGCGATTTGCTGCACGTCGCCCAGATGTCTTGCTGTTTGAAACTGAAGTATTGAAAGATGATTTAACCTTGGCCGGTGAAATTAAACTGGATCTGAACGTATCAACATCTCAGAGTTCCGCAGATTGGATAGTTAAAATTGTCGACGTGTTTCCTGGTAAGGACCTTAATAGCGAACACAAGCTGGATAAAGAACGCGGCAACCGCCACGAACTGGTGCGCTGGGGGAGTATTCGCGGACGTTTCAGAGAATCCATGTCGACTCCAAAGCCGTTTGAACCTAACAAGGTAACTGAGGTTACATTCTCACTTTACGATTTGTTGCATACTTTTAAACGCGGCCACAAACTGCAAATTCTGGTTCAAAGCAGCATGTTTCCTTTTATCGACATGAATCCGCAAAAATACGTGGATAATATTTTTGAAGCAAAAGAGAAGGACTTCGTCAAAGCGGAACATAGGATATATCACAACGAGAATGCAGCTAGTAGTATTTCCTTTAATGTGCTCGAGTAAGCGCAATAGAAATAAGCATTTACGTAGACACCTATTCCAATTTATACCGCGAATGTCTAATATCTGGACTGGCTTGGAGCGTTTAAAGTATAGAGCTTTACTTCGTTGGCCGATTTAGAGCGGCTGATAAATCAATTTATTTTCGGAAATTATTATGAAAGTGCGAAGAATGTACAACTTAACACAGCAATGTATTTCACGGAGCTGGACACTAATTGTCGCATCTTTGATTCTAAGTGCATGCAAAACTGGCGGAACCAGTGGCAATCCCAATGCCGTTCCTGTAGTGCCGGTTCCACCTTACTGGGAGTCTCCTACACCTGACTATAGTTTTGATCCAGATCGTCCAAAGGTAAGCTTAATCGGAACAAAAGTGATTCAATTAAGTGTTGGTGGTGAATACATAGAGCAAGGAGCTACGGCTAACGATCTTCAAGATGGCGATATCAGCGCACAAATCAGCATAGACTCACAGATAGATAACACTAAGCCGGGAGACTATCTGGTCCGCTATCAAGTATCTGATTCATCTCAAAAGGAAGCATTCGATGCGGTTAGAATAGTGCGGGTTTTTGATGATTCACCCGTCGATATTTCACCTCGCCCATTTGGTTCAACACAATCTCACTTAGGTTACGTTGAATACCTACCAGACGATTACGGACTCGACCCCGACAAGAAATACCCCTTGCTTATTTATAATCATGGCAATGCTGCAAATGTTGAATTTTCGAGTGATGACCCTCTGAGCGCACTTGGCGCTCTTTTAAATAATGCGGGGCCACCACTTTTATTAAATGCAGGAAAATGGGATCCAGATCTTCCCTTTATTGTGTTAGTGCCTCAGTTTGGCAATGTACAAAATATTGAGGTATCCGCGCGCATCAATGCGTTTGTGGATTATGCAATCAACACCTACAGTGTGGATGAATCTCGTTTGTATTTTACTGGATGGAGCCAAGGAGGCTTTCTGAGTTTCTTGTATGCGGTAGAATATCCTGAACGGGTTGCAGCAATCATCTCTATATCGGGCGGAATTCCTGTGGATCCTGACGATCTTCCAGAAAACTTCTGTAATATTCAAAATGTACCCGTTTGGGCCTTTCATGGCGATCAAGATGACATTGTCGATGTGCAATCGAGTATTGAAAGTATTGCCCTTATAGAAGCTAATTGCCAATCTATGGTTTTACCCCGCTTGACTATTTTTCAGGGTTTAGATCATGTTATTCATCATTCGGTATTCAACTTAACAGCAATGCAAGGTGGGACTTTTGGAGCCATTTCTGACCCAGATTATGATTCATATGATCAGAGCATTTTCGATTGGTTACTCAGTTTCGATTTAGACGAGCGCTAGTTCGAGGGAATTGTGATATCAAGGTTCGTTGAGCAATGAGTTAATGGTGTCTTTTTAAATAGACACCCATTCTAACTCGCTAAAAAACAGGCCTTCTTTTAGGCTTGAATGAGGAAGCAAGCATATAAAACCAATGGATGGTGATTCATGCCTCAGGCGCGTGAAAATCAAATCAGCTTAGTCGATACTCATTATTACCACTGTGTTTCACGCTGCGTACTGCGTTCGTTTTTGTGCGGAACCGATACCTATTCCGGGCAAAGTTTTGAACATCGTAGAGGTTGGGCAGAAAAACACTTGTTATTCTTGTCCAGTATATTTTCCATCAGTCTTTGTGCTTATGCGGTGATGAGTAACCATACTCACGTGGTGCTGCATGTGGATAAAGAGATGACTTTATCCTGGTCAGTTGACGAGGTGTTAAAGCGTTACCATAAGCTGCATCAGGGCTCGTTGTTAACGCAGAGATACGTGAAAGGTGAAGTACTTAGTTTTGGAGAACGTATCAGCTTTGCCGAAACCGTTGAGGTATACCAGAACCGTTTATACAGTATCAGCTGGTTTATGCGCGACTTGAATGAATACATCGCCCGGGAAGCCAACAAAGAAGATGGCTGCACCGGACGATTCTGGGAAGGCAGATTCAAATCGCAGGCCCTGTTGGGTGAAAGCGCCATATTGGCCTGTATGGCCTATGTGGATCTAAACCCCATTTGCGCTAAGATGGACAAGACGCCTGAAACGACCAAGCACACCAGTATCAAAAAAACGAATACATGCCGTTAAGAAAAGTTTGCCTCAGCCCACATCCCTCATGCCTTTTGTAGGCAACCACAGACAGAATATGCCCAAGGGGATTGCCTACCACCTTAAGGATTACTGTGAGCTT
>JBLHNW010000018.1:0-18961 GCA_047622205.1 Paraglaciecola sp. | reverse complement strand
TAATTCAAATTTTAATCGATGCGGCAAAAACAGTTGCCTGGGTCGAAAATCGGCAAAGTCTACCTAATGGTCAAATGCGATACGCCTTATCTGGCATTGGCATAAAAGAAGCCGAAATAGCATTTTCAAGTAGTGGTTATATTGGCGTAGCCCCTGTTCCTTTAGCGCAATACGTTGATGTGGTGCTGCAGCAAACTAGCCGCAATACCCAGATAACCAAACCACGCATGGAAGAAAGATTTAAAAATTTAATGTTTTCTGAAGATCTTACTTCAGCAATTGGACCAGCATTAAATTCAACCAAACCCATTTTAATATACGGCGTTCCGGGAGTCGGTAAAAGTTTTCTATGCAGGCATTTAAACAAGCTCTTCGGTGATGATGTATTTATTCCTGCTGCTATAGAGATTCATGGCCATATTATCCAAGTCTATGATGCGCAAGTACACATACTCGCTAACAGCCCATTACAAAAGTCTAACGGCGAAATATCACTGACCTTAGAGGTTGGGCATGATCCACGCTGGCATTTATGCGAACGACCTTTGATCGTCACTGGTGGTGAACTGACCGGATCTATGCTGGAGGTTCAGTATGATGCCACCGGTCGTACTTACAAGGCACCACTGCAATTAAAAGCAAACAATGGACTGTTACTCATCGATGATCTTGGGCGCCAAAAAATAACCCCCGTTGAGATATTTAATCGCTGGATTATACCTTTAGAAGAACGGAGAGATTTCCTTTCACTCCCTAACGGCGTGCATTTTGAGATGCCCTTTGAACTTATTTTGCTCTTCTCAACTAACTTGGATCCAGCCAGTCTGGTTGATGAGGCCTTTTTACGTAGACTCGGCTATAAAATTGAATTTAAGCCACTTGAATTAGCTAACTACAAAACTCTTTGGTTTGATGTGTGTAACGACAATACTTTAGCCTGTTCAGAAGTGGCATTTGACTACCTGATAAATAAATATCATCACCCAACCCAAAAACCATTTTTACCTTGTATTCCCCGGGATCTGCTGAGCATTATCAGCGATCAAATTAAATTTAACCAACTTGAATTTGTGGTGGATGAATCTTTAATTGATCGCGCGTGGAATCATTATTTTGTTAGTCCAAAATCATAAACTGATAGGTAGGTAGAAGATGAACAAAAAAACCATGTCCTCAATCCTTCTTTCCATTGTGTTTGGCGTTGGCGCGATTTTAATCGCGCGTAATTGGTTAGATGTGAATAAACAAGCCCCAAAAGAAGACCAACAATTTGCTGCGGTTGCCGCTATAACGATCCCGATTGGAACGGTGATTGAGGCTAAGCATATTAATTTAGGTGTTATTCCTTCCACCATGTCGCCTGATAATATTATTGAAACTCCTGAAGATATATACGGGTTAATCGCTAAAGAAACGATCTATGTCGGGGATATTGTCAGAAGCGAACGCTTATACATGAAAGGAGAAGGCAATACCATGGCAAGTTTAATTTCCGAAAACATGCGCGCGGTATCTATACGTGTGGATGATGTTGTCGGGGTAGCAGGATTTTTGCTTCCTGGTAATCGCGTTGACATCCTGAACACAGTTCAAAATGGCAAAGTACATTCAACAGAAGCGATTCTGACTAACATCAAAATTCTCGCTATTGACCAACGTGCTGCGCAAAGTGAAAATACCCCGCAACTCGTTAGGGCTGTGACGGTTGAGGTCAATATTCAACAAGCTGAAAAATTAATGACTGCGCGTAGTAGAGGGTCTCTTCAGCTGGCTTTACGTAGTCCTATCGATACCCACGATGTTGTATTTACAGACATCTCAGCGCCTATTACCGGAATTACACAACAGAAGTCCAAGCCCCAGTACAACATAAACAAAAAACATAAAGTCGAAGTGATCAGAGGCGTGACGAAAGAATCCGTGCAACTAAAAATATAACTCGACTACTTAACATGGCTACTATTAACTTGGCTACTAGGTGATTAATATGAAAATTTTCTCCCATATTTCAAACTATATTCTTAAGCAACGGTTTCTATCTGCACTAGCCATTGTTGTAGTTTTGACATCAACAAGTTCACTCGCGGGCGGGCCAACAGAATTATTAGACGATGACAGTCTAAAAATACCCATTTTTAAATCCAAAAATTTGCGTATGGATCAACCTATTCACCGTGTATCAGTAGGTAACCCTGATATTGCGGATATATTGATTTTACGTTCACGTGAACTATACATTGTCGGCAAAAAGCTGGGCACAACCAATATGTTGGTATGGGACGAGAATGACAACCTTGTTGATGTCGTTAATTTAGAAGTGACACATGACTTAAACAGCCTAAGAAGACGGCTGCATGAATATCTTCCAAATGAAAAAATTGGCGTCCAAACCTCACAAGGTCAACTTGTTGTCAGTGGCCAGTCGTCTTCGCTTGTTAAGATGAACACCGCTATTGAATTAGCACAAGGTTATGCAACTGCTGCTGAAGTCGGAAAAAGCAAGAGCACTGTCGTTAATATGATCTCCATTGGCGGTGGACAACAAGTTATGCTTGAAGTAACCGTCGCTGAAGTTAGCACTGAGATTGCGCGTAACCTTGACGCCAATGCGCTACTTGCATTTACTGGTTCCAGTGGTACTGGTGGTTTCGCTAGTGGCAATGCTATTTCAAGCCCATTTCCGTCAATAGACGCTAACATTTTTGCAAGTTATCTCAGCGGCGACATGCTATTTAATTTTGCCCTAGACGTAGCTAAAACCAATGGCTTGGCTAAAGTATTGGCAGAACCGAACATTACCGCACTAAGTGGACAGAAAGCTGAATTTCTGTCCGGTGGAGAGTTCCCAATCCCAGTACCAAGCGATAATGGTACCACCATTGAATACCGTGATTTTGGTGTGGGTGTAGGCTTTGTTCCTACCATTCTTGACTCAGGTAAAATAAATCTGAACCTGAAAGTTTTAGTAAGTGAGATAAGTAATATCAACAGTCTTGGTGTTTCACCCTTGGGTTCGACCTCGGCACTTATTGTCCCTTCATTAATAAAAAGAACGGCGGAAACAACAGTAGAACT
The DNA here is from genome assembly GCA_047622205.1 of Paraglaciecola sp. Taxonomy (GTDB): domain Bacteria; phylum Pseudomonadota; class Gammaproteobacteria; order Enterobacterales; family Alteromonadaceae; genus Paraglaciecola. The sequence continues at coordinate 15,886 of JBLHNW010000018.1, read as the reverse complement.
TGCCGATGGACAGTCAATCGCAATAGGCGGACTGCTAAGTGATAACTTACGGGAGTCTGTGACAAAAGTGCCTGGACTTGCCGATATTCCAATACTGGGGCAGCTGTTCAGAAGCCAGGAATTCATTAGCGGACAGACCGAACTTGTCATTATGGTAACACCACGTTTAGTCAGGCCTTTTAACAAAGAAGGTGTACCGCTGCCAACAGATGGTTTTGTACCTAGCTCGGACCTAGAATTCTATCTACTAGGAAAAATGACACAACAACAAAAACCATCGGCCACCTCCCCTAACGAACTCGATAACGCGCCTGGAAGTGTAATGCCGAGCTCAGGCGGAACTGAACAGCAATATGGCCACAAACTTAATTATAGTGAGGAATAATGATGAAATATTTTGTCCCGGTACTATTTGTAACGCCTCTGCTATTTGGTTGCGTTCAAGAGCCAAACTACACATTATCTGCGTCGACGTTATACCTCAAAGAGATCCAAATTCTTGATCCGGGAGCGCCGGTAAAAAATGACGGAATTATAACTGAGCTTCAAGGGAAATACGGTGAAAAGGTAATGAACACATATCAGAACAGTGCCTATGAGGCGAAATCTGCACGAACCATATCACAGCCAGATAATTAGGCCATATTATGACCAGTAAACAACTAGCACACACCAATTCGACACGGCAACAGCCGTTACTGCAAAAGCAGAAAGGAAACATCTTAGTTATGTTTACGGTCAGCTTAGTTGCGCTGATCAGCATGGTGTCCTTAGCGTTAGATGGCGGACATTTATTGTTGAACAAAGCTAAATTACAAAATTTATTGGATACAGCTGCTTTGCATGCGGCGAAAGAGCTGGACGAAGGTGCGACCCACAGTGAAGCACGGTTGGCAGCGATGAATATCATTCAACTGAACTTAGCTCATGCTGATCACAGCGAACTGGCAAGTGCAATTGATTTCACAACATTTGACAATAACAGCAACCAAGTAACAAGCCAATTAAAGATCGAGTTTTCACAGCGGCCCGATCCGTTTGTAATTGATAATAATATTACGGCTAAGTACGTTAAATTGACGGTATCACAACTTGACCTCACCAATTTCTTAGCCGATGTAATGGGATTTAATAAACAAGTGTCAGCCTCAGCATTAGCTGGACCCAGCACTAACTTAAGCTGCTTCAACAGCTTAGTACCGATGCTCGTTTGTGGCGATAAGGATGCAGAGCCTACGGAAACAACTATGTTTGGCTTACCTAAAGGTGGCCTACATATGCTCAAGGCTCCCGCACAGGGGGAAACCATGGGCCCGGGCAATTACCAATTGATCCAACTAGGTTATGGAGCTGGTGCTAACGTTCTCCGTGCAACCCTTGCTGGCGAGCATAATACGGGAGAGGTGTGCTTTTCACCAGGAACAAATATCCCGACTAAGACGGGTAATAATGTTGGGCCGGTTGCTGATGGCCTTAATACGCGGATGGGCTCATGGGGTGGTTCGGTAAATAGCACCGACCATCCAAGGGATACCAATGTATGCCAAGGCAGCAAAATTGTTCTCAATGCAGCCGGTAATGACGTTGAAGCCGGTGCCAGAGACAAAAGTTATAGTTATGCAATGTACAAATCCGATACCTCATCTTGCAGTAATCCTGTAACAGGTAATGCAACGGGAAATATTGTCGGGCAGACGCCTGCTCAGCATGATCGAAGAGTGATGAATATCGCCATCGGCGATTGCAGTGGTATGAATAACGGTTCAAGTACTGTGTCCTACCTGGGATCCGGATGCTATTTTTTAACCCAAAGCGTGGGCCACACTGGTCACGATTCTTATGTTGTTGGTGAAATGCTCGAAAAATGCTCCGCAGAAGGGATTCCGTCAGGTGTGGCACAGGATGGCAGCGGCCCTCACACTATTGTCTTATACCATGTACCTGGCAGCACGGATTCCTAGGGGAAATTATGCACACATCAAATAACTGTCCTGGTCAGACAAAAACTCATCAGAAAGAAAAAGGACTCGCGGCAATTGAATTAACCATCATACTGCCGTTTGTTTTGTTACTTATTTTTGCCACCGCAGAATTTGGCCGTTTACTTTATCAATACAACGCTCTGAATAAGACCGTTCGTGATGCTACGCGTTATTTGATGAGTAACGCCAGAGCGAGTACAGGTCAGCTTGCCATCACCTCCACAGTTAACGCGAATGTGGCGAAGCTGGTTAAATACGGAGACCTTACCTCTGCAACCCCCCTGCTGCCCAATTTAGCCGCAAGTAGCGTCGGTATTAGTGTGAGTGGCGATTTTGTAACAATAAATGTGTCTTATCCTTGGCAACCGCTATTTTCAGACGCGTTTACGAGCTTTGGTTTTGGCAGTGATATTGATATCAGTTTTCCATTAGTCTCTACATATACGATGAGGGTGCTATGAAAATAAATCAAACGGTACGCCGTATAAGAAAGAGACAACACGGCATTTATGCCATTGAATTCGCCATATATGGCAGTCTTTTCTTCTTGCTCTTATTTACCATCATAGAACTAGGAAGATTGTTTTTTGTGTGGAACGTGTTAACAGAAGCAACAAGGCGCGGCGCCCGCCTCGCTACCGTGTGTCATTTAGACCAAATAGCGGTCACCGCCTACACTGATATGCTCAATACCGCGTTATTTAATAATCTTACTATCGTTCCTAACCTGACAGCGACTAATTTAAACATTCAGTATCTCGGGCTTAATGGCATGCCAGCGACTGACTTTAATAGTATCCATCTTGTAAGGGCAACGATTACAAATTATCAGCATCAACTGCTGATCCCTGGTTTAGGAATGACATTAAATTCACCTAGTTTTTCAACAACATTGCCACGTGAAAGCCTGGGTGTCACACGCTATAAATATACCCAGTGTGCACCAATTTAAATACGAGAATGACAGTTTTAAGATTTCTTGATAAGGAATATTATATGAACATACCTAGCTCAAGTAACATCGTAGGCTTTGGCGAAAATCACGCTCTTGTACATAAGGCTGAGTCAGCGCGTCAGACTCTACCCTACCCGCTTAGTATGCTAGTTGTTTGCGGTGATGCGCATGCACAACAGGATTTGGCTCTACATCTTGGTAGTGTATCCAGCCTTGAGGTTGAGTACAGCAACTCGTTACCAAACGATTTAAGCCATTTCAATCTGGTCATTTTGATTTTAAATGACCATTACAGTATGGTTAAATTCGATATTGAAAGACTTGCAAAGTATGGCACTGGCTTTATTTTGCTGGGGGATAATATCAGCAATGATTTAATTCGTCTCGCTATTCATTTCAAGGTTAAAGATATTATCTCAATGCATGAACTGGAGCTGGAGCTGCCCAATGCATTAATTAAATCGGCCAATGAGCTAATGAACGCCAGTCAAATTGCCCCTGCAATTACCGTTATAAATGGCAAGTCCGGTTCTGGCGCTAGCTTTATTACCAGCTGCCTTGGTGAAATAAGTGCAAATTTATGCACGCAAGAAATAGCCATTCTTGATGCAGACTTACACTATGGCACGCTTGCCGATACATTCAGTTTGGATGCAGAGTATTATTTAACCGACGCCCTGCGCGAATTAGATAAACTTGATAACACCGCAATAAAATCAATGATGATGAAGCGCAATAATTTAAGTTTACTCGCTAGTAAACCCTACACTCTGCTTAATTCAGATAATGACATGCTAAGCCATCTGGAACAGTTGGTTTGGAAAATTAAACTTAATTATGATCTGGTCTTAGTTGACTTATCCCGTGGCCTTGAGTCATATGCCATTCCATTATTAAATTTATCTTCGAAAATTCTGGTCGTTGTCCAACAAAATATTGTGAGTTTACGTGAAGCTAAAGTACTTATTCAGCAGTTGACAACACATCTGGGTATACCAACCGATAGGTTCCATATCATAGTTAATCGTTATTCATCCAAAGCCAGCTGCATAACGCTAGACGATGTGAAAAAAGTACTCGGTATCGAGAGTCTCTATAGCGTAAGCAATGATTATCAATTAGCGAATGCGGGGCTAGATTCGGGTTCCCCGTTACTTAAAGTAGCTAACAACAAAGTTATTCACAGCGAAATAGAACATATAATCAAAGATCTATTTCCTATCGAAGTAGCCAGTCAGAAATCACCGTCACTACTAACCAAAATATTTGGGAGAGCATAATGGAATTTGCCAGTAATCAAACGTACGACCCTTTTGGAATGCTAACTGCTTTAGATATGCAGACTAAGCAGGATATTTTTGGCCAATTATTGACCATGATTGATTTATCAGTACTTGAAACGCTGCCCCATGATGTTGCAAAAGATAAAATATCTGAATCCTGCTACCAACTTCTGAATAAGCAAACGAGGCCGATCAACCTAAATGTAAGACAAATATTAATCAAATTAATCACCGATGAAATACTCGGGCTGGGCCCACTAGAAACATTGCTTGAAGATCCCTCTATTGCAGATATTCTCGTGAACAGCCATGACCGAATTTTTGTTGAGCGTAATGGTAAACTAGAGAAAGTATCGGTTCAATTTTATGATGACAAGCACCTACTAAGCATTATCGACCGTATTGTTTCAGGTGTTGGTCGTCGCATTGATGAATCGTCCCCCATGGTTGATGCGCGACTAAAAGATGGTAGCCGAATTAACGCCATTATCCCCCCCTTGGCTCTCGATGGTCCTGCGTTGTCGATACGTCGGTTCACCGTTGACAAACTCAAGGTGGAACAATTAGTTAGCTACGGTTCAATAAATATGGCGATGGCCGAGGTGATTAAAGCGGCAGTGATAGGCAAATTGAACATTTTAATTTCAGGCGGCACCGGTAGCGGTAAAACGACATTATTAAACGTGTTATCCGGATTTATTCCAGAGAATGAACGCATTATCACGATTGAAGACTCGGCGGAACTGCAATTACAACAGCCGCACACAGTGAGGTTAGAAACAAGGCCCGCAAATATTGAAGGTAAAGGCGAAATAGGCCAAAGGGACCTCGTTAAGAACTGCCTTAGGATGCGCCCTGATCGTATCGTCATTGGAGAAGTACGGGGAGGTGAAGCCATAGATATGTTGGCCGCAATGAATACTGGGCATGAGGGGTCAATGACAACGCTGCATGCCAACAACCCCCGTGACGCATTAGGCCGTTTGGAAAACATGGTATGTATGTCAGGGTTCGAAATGCCCGTCCACAATATCAGATCACAAATCGTCTCTGCAATTGACCTCGTGATCCAACTTCAACGACAAGAAGATGGACGGCGCAGGGTGACAAGTATCCAAGAAGTGTCAGGTATGGAAGGAGAGGTTATTACTATGTCTGAAATATTCAAATTCAAACGAGAGGGAAAAGATAAAGATGGCCAGATTATGGGCAGATTCACCGCGACTGGTGTTATGCCTAATTTCGCACATCAGCTAAAAACAAAGGGCATTAATTTGCCACCGAGTTTATTCGCTGTAGATATGTTGGGCAGTGGGTTTTAGGCGGAGGTTTTATGGTTTCCCAGATCATTTTTTTATTCCTAGTATTCGTGACAGTTGTACTTGTATTCCAAAGTTTCTATATTTCAATCTATAGCCCTCAACGTGCGAGCGCAAGGCGTATTCGTAAGAAGTTGACTGCACTCGAAAAAAACCAAGAGCACCAGATTGATTCAGAAATATTACTCAATAAAAAAGTTGAATCCTTGTCCCCGCTTTTGCGTTGGCTTGAGTCGCAACCCTGGATATATAATTACACCTATAAGATGGAGCTATCCGGTTCTAAACTATTGGGTCATCAGTTTGTACTTATTACAGCAGCACTCGGTTTGGCTGTTGCACTTACGACCTGGTTTATCAGTTTTGATATGATTTTGACGATAGTCTGTACAGGCCTAACCATTTTTGCAATGCATATACTTTTGAATCGAAGTATTAACAAACGCATGGAAAATATAGAGCAACAGTTTCCAGAAGCCATGGACGTGCTCAAGCGAGGCCTGCAAGCAGGTTATGCTTTTACTGACGCGATAAAACTCATTTGTGAAGAAATGGAAGGTGAGCTTGCTGATGAATTTAAGATAATGTTTAATCAAATTAATTTCGGTAATGATGTGCAAACGACTCTGCATGCATTTGTTAAACGGATACCAAGTACATCCGCGATTGCATTTTGCAGTGCCGTATCAATCCATAAGGAAACAGGTGGCAACCTAGCGGAGAACATCGAAAATCTATCCAAAATCATTCGACAACGATTTACCTTCAAGAGACGTGTAAGGACCTTATCTGCTGAAGGACGGCTATCAGGATGGGTTTTAATTTTAACCCCATTTGCGTTATTTGCCCTGCTTTATGTGTCCTCACCGGGATACGCTAGCATGCTTGTAGATACAAAAGAAGGTTTAAATCTAATTAAGTGGGGCGCAGGCGGAATGTTATTTGGAACTTGGTGGATCAATAAGTTAATTAAGATTGAGGTATAAATTATGGACGAGATGAAAGCGGTTATCGCAAACGCCATAAGCGACCCACAGATAGTAAAATGGTCTATTTATTTGATTGCGAGTCTGGCAGGAATAACCTTTTCGGTGGCGCTATCCTACCTGTATTCAGGACTTTATTCGCCAATAAAAGCACAAATTTATAAATTATCTAATAAGGGTCCAGAAACAAAAGATCTTGCCAAGGATTATTCAACATCCCTTGAGCATACAATGAAAAGTCTTAAAAATATTCCCATCCTGAATAAAGAGTATAACGGTGATCAGTCTACAAAAAAATTGTTGATTCACGCAGGATTCAATTCCCAAGATGCACTGAAAATATTCAATGCCATAAAGTTATTACTACTTTTGATAAGCGCTATCGGCGTATCCATCGCGTTGACGCAAATATCCAGTATATCGACTATAGTCTCGATTTATCTAGTCATACTTATTATGGGAATAGCCTACCTACTACCCGGCATGACCTTAAAAAAGATGGCAAAAAATCGTATGGATGATTTACGTAAATGCTTCCCCGATGCACTCGACATATTGATTGTTTGTTGTGAATCAGGTCTAGGTTTACTCGAGTCATTTCAGCGTGTTGCTACCGAATTTCAGTATTCACATCCAGATCTGTCCTATGAACTCAATTTAGTCTGTAGCAAAGTAAGATATGGATTATCCTTGCAACAAGCACTCAAAGAATTTAGTGATAGAACCGGTCTTGAAGACATTAGAGGACTTAATGCTGTCATTGTTCAGAGCTTAAGGCTAGGTACTGGTATTGCGTCAACCATCAGAGTCTATGCCGTTGAATACAGGGATAAACGTCTTCAAGCTGCAGAGGAAAAAGCCGCTAAAATTGGGGTAAAGATGGTTTTCCCCATGATGTGTTGTATTTGGCCTTCGTTTTTTATTGTCGCGATTGGACCTGCGGTTTTAAATGTAATGAAAGTCTGGGATAAGGCATTTTAATGATGAAATTACACAAACAATATCAATGGTATTTTATACTTACAGTTTTCATGTCTTTGGCGGGCTGCACTACCACTGGAGGTCAAACAGAGCAACCGGAACTGTCTGAAATCATACCAGAATCGAGAAGCAGAGTACTCGAGCAGGCCACTGCCGCACAACGTAATAATCAATACGATAAAGCCATCATACTCTACGTTAAAGCACTTGGATTGGAACATCAAACCGAAGCTAAGTCCGAAGGGTATATTGCCCAAGGATATAGTGCCCAAGGATACAGTGTCGAAGAATCAATGGCTGAAAAACCAATCACTGAACAAACTATGAGTGATAGCCAGGTCGTTTACAATATCGGCATACTGGAAATCAAGCAAGGGCATATAGATCTAGCCAAAACGGCATTCAGTCATGTTTTATCATTAGATCCTAACCATGGTTTAGCACAGACCCAACTGGGGATAATCTCCCTAGGGCAAAAAGATAAAGTAAAAGCACTTGACCTACTGACTAAAGCTATCGACTCAGACCAGCTAAGACTAAGTAACAGGCAAGGGAATACACTTGATGTTTCACAAGCATATAATGGTTACGTCCAGCTAGATAAAACATCACCCCTCCCCGCGTACACTGGCATTGCGGTAATGCATGATCTAGATGGACAGCATCTTAAAGCAATTGAGTTGTTTACGTTGGTTAAAGATATTGACCGGCAAGATCCGCTCATTTATACCAACCTCGGTTATTCACAGTACCTGTCCGGAAACTTAATAGAAGCCGAACTTAACTTCAAAAAGGCGATAGACCTTAGACCGAAATTTAAGCGGGCATGGTTAAACTTAGGGCTGGTTTATGTGCGTAAGGGGATGTATAGCAAAGCATTTCAGACATTAAAACAAGTGATGCCAGCGGCCCATGCCTATAATGATATAGGCTATTTTCTTATGTTAGAGGGACGCGATAGTGAAGCCGAATATTTTCTGCAATACGCAATCGAACTTTCTCCCACCTATTTTGTAAAAGCGAATATAAACCTTGAAAATGTCCGACTTAATTTAAACAGAAAGATTGATGTAGCATATGCGGATGAAAATAATAAAAATAAAAAATAGCCCCCAAATAAAATTTAGGATGGATACCGAGTTAACTCAAATGAGACAAGCTGAATTAAAACTTGTATAAAATATTGAATAAAGCGCTGAACCCAAATGAATACAGCTATTTTTAAAAAAAAGCATTGCAATTTTATTCCAGATTGGTATTGTGAACTCAAGCACACATATTAGTAACAAATGACTAAACTGGATTAAATACATGAATAACACTCTGAAAGTAAACTTGCATCACCATCATCATATTTGATTAGCTTTCAGACTTTTTGACTGGGAGCGTATGCATGCGAACTTCCGGAATTAGCAAATTAGAACCCTCGGAAGTTATCTTTCGGGGGTTTTTTCGTTTCAGGATGTCAATATTTTTACTCTAAGGGCGTCTACAATTATATTTAAAGTGCGTCAGAAAATACGCTCTATCATGACTATGTTAAAGGATTACTATGTTTGACACTAAAACTGAACAACCAAGACTAAGAATCGCCATCCAAAAATCAGGCCGTCTTAGCACTGAATCACAAAACCTACTGAAAGCTATGGGCTTGAAAATTAACATGCGGGAACAACGTCTGATTGCCCATTGTGAAAATATGCCTATTGATCTGCTACGTGTTCGTGATGACGATATTCCAGGGTTAATTATGGATGGTGTTGCCGACCTCGGTTTTATTGGTGAAAATGAGCTTGAAGAAAAAGAGCTTGAGCGTAAACGCCTTGGCCAACCGGCCGACTATCAATTACTTAAACGAATGACGTTTGGGGGGTGCCGCTTATCTATTGCCACCACTGAGGAATTTGATTATCAGGGCCCCCAATCATTGCAGGGTCTTCGCGTTGCTACCTCTTATCCTGAATTGTTAAAGCGCTACATGGATGAGCAAGGGGTGAGCTTCAAGTCTGTCATGTTGAATGGCTCTGTCGAGGTGGCTCCTCGCGCTGGTATTGCTGATGCAATCTGTGATCTTGTCTCTACCGGTGCAACATTAGAAGCCAATGGGTTGAAAGAAGTTCAAGATATTTTTCATTCCAAGGCGGTATTGATCCAGTCAAATAATACCCTTTCCGATGAAAAGCAATCGTTGATCGATAAACTGATGACCCGTGCCCAAGGCGTTATGCAAGCAAAAGAAAGTAAATACATCATGCTGCACGCACCAAAGAATAAACTGAAAGAGGTCATCAATCTGCTACCTGGCGCAGAAAATCCTACCGTATTACCGTTGGCAAGCACCGATGATATTGTTGCCGTACACGTAGTAAGCACAGAAAAGCTGTTCTGGGAAACGATGGAGCAGCTAAAACAACTCGGTGCAAGTTCAATTTTGGTATTACCGATTGAGAAAATGCTGGGCTAATGATTTGGTTGAGGCCAGATAAAAACTCGGTTTTAACCCAATAAAAGTTTGGTTAAAACCGAGTAAGACGATGTAATAGAGGGATGAGCGAGCATGAAAACAGTAATATGGGATCAACTAAGTCAAGCAGAACAAACTTCACTATTAGTGAGACCTGCAATTTCAAATTCGACGACAATTGCAAATATTGTTACCGATGTACTTGATCAGGTCAGAAGCGATGGCGATCAGGCACTGAAAGCGTTAACCCTAAAATTTGACAAGTTTGAAACTGACTGTTTACGCGTATCGGCAGAGCAAATTGAGTCTGCATGTCAACGCATTGATACCGTAACAAAGCAGGCTATCGAGCAGGCACATCAGCATATCAATGTATTTCATCAGGCGCAGGTTCAAAATGTGATCCGAGTTGAAACCATGCCAGGCGTTGTCTGTGAGATGCACACGGCTGCCATTGATTCAGTTGGTTTGTACATCCCAGGTGGCAGTGCTCCCTTGCCATCAACTGTATTAATGTTAGCTACACCTGCGAACATTGCTAATTGCCCGCGTATTGTTTTGACATCGCCACCACCAATAGCAGATGAGATCCTGTTTGCCGCAGACCTCTGTGGTGTTAGCGAAATTTATACTTTGGGTGGGGCGCAAGCGGTTGCGGCGCTGGCCTATGGTACAGAGTCGATCATTAAAGTGGACAAGATATTTGGCCCTGGCAATGCCTTCGTTACCGAGGCCAAACGACAAGTAAGTATGGATATTAACGGCGCTGCTATTGATATGCCTGCTGGACCTTCTGAGGTACTGGTCATTGCGGATGCCAATGCCGACGCCGCATTTATTGCCGCAGATTTATTGTCTCAGGCAGAACATGGCCCTGATTCACAGTCTATTCTTGTTGCATCATGTGCCCAGCTCGCGGCAGAAGTTGCCGATGAAGTTGCACAGCAGCTAGCCTGTCTTTCACGAAAAGAGATAGCCATTCAGTCAATTGCCTCAAGCCTGATCATCGTAACGAACAGTGAAGCCAGTTCAATTGCCATCAGTAATTTATATGCGCCCGAGCACCTCATTGTACAAACAGAAAATGCGCGCAGTCTACTCCCACAATTAAAACACGCAGGTTCCATTTTCCTCGGTGCATGGTCACCAGAATCCGTGGGCGACTATGCCAGTGGCACCAACCATGTTTTGCCGACATATGGTTATACTAAAACCTATTCGAGTTTGGGTCTAGCCGACTTTACTAAACGCTTCACCGTTCAGGAGTTAACCCAAGATGGTCTCAAAAGCTTGGCGCAGACGGTCACGTGTCTGGCTGATGCAGAAGGACTCGATGCGCACAAACGAGCCGTTACCATCAGAACTGACCGTTTTGGAGAAAGACAATGAGCAGCAAACTAAATCAGTTAGCCCGCAAAAATGTGCAAGCATTGACCCCCTACCAGTCAGCCCGTAGGATTGGTGGCTCGGGTGACATCTGGTTGAATGCCAATGAGGCACCCGACTCAGGCAACTACGCATTAGATTGCAGTCGGTTAAATCGCTACCCAGAGTTTCAGCCTGCCTCCATTATTAACGCCTATGCCAGTTATGCTGGAGTGAAACCGGAGCAGGTTATTACCACGCGTGGTGCCGATGAGGCCATTGAGCTACTGATCCGCACTTTTTGTGAGCCGGGACAGGATAATATTTTAATTAGCCCGCCTACCTATGGCATGTATGAAGTGAGCGCCGAAACATGTGGTGTTGGCATCATTAAACAGCCACTGGATACCAACTTTAATCCGGATTATAGTGCAATCAAACAGCAATTAGACAATGTTAAACTTGTCTTCTTGTGTGCACCCAATAATCCAACCGGTAATTTAATTTCATCCGACCACTTAATTGATCTGCTGGAGGCTTCTAGAGACAATGCAATCATCGTCTGCGATGAAGCTTATATTGAATTCTGTCCTGACGCTTCGCAGGTACAATTACTTCGGCAGTTCGATAACTTAGTTATTCTAAGAACCTTATCAAAAGCATTTGCGCTCGCTTCTATTCGTTGCGGTTTTGCATTGGCAAGTGAGTCCGTCATTAAATTACTGGCGAAAGTAATCGCGCCCTATCCCGTTCCTGAGCCTGTTGCTCAGATTGCCAGCCAAGCTTTAAGCGATAAAGGCATTACAATAATGCAAGATCGTGTTGCCTTACTCAATGCTATGCGCACTGCATTTATTGATGAGCTTAATCAACTGCCTCAGGTACGTGAAATTTTCCCCGCTACGGGTAACTATTTACTGGTTCGGTTCAGTGACAGCCAAAAAGTGTTTAGCTTGTTAGGTCAACAAGGTATTGTATTACGTGATTTTAGCACCAAGCCAAGATTGGAAAATTGCATTCGCATCACATTAGGCAATGCAGCAGAGATGAACAGCACATTAGCCGCTCTTAAGACCATATTATAAAAATTAACATATAAATTTAACCAGCAGGAGCCAGATGTGAACAAGGCAAAATTCTTATTTATTGATCGCGATGGAACATTAATCGATGAACCAATTAGCGATAAACAAGTAGACAGTTTAGAGAAACTAAAATTTGAACCTTTAGTGATACCTACGTTGCTAAAGTTGCAGAGTGCGGGCTTTATTCTCGTCATTGTTTCTAATCAAGACGGACTTGGGACTGACAGCTACCCACAAAGTGATTTTGATATTCCACAAAATGCCATGATGGCGCTGTTTGCGTCTCAGGGCGTTAATTTTGAAGCCGTGTTACTTTGTCCTCATTTTACCGAAGATAACTGCAGTTGCCGCAAACCGCATCTGGGAATGGTAAAAGAATATCTGCAATCAGGGCGTATTGATTTTGCCCATTCTTATGTTATCGGCGATCGGGTGACGGACATTCAGCTAGCAGAAAACATGGGGATCGAAGGGATCCTTTATGATCGGGACACACTTAATTGGCCAATGATTGAGCAGCAGATACTGTGTAAAGGCAATCGCGTTGCGAGTGTCACACGTACTACAAAAGAAACCAACATTAAGGTAGATGTCGATCTTGATACCCAGGGTGGCAGTGTCATCGATACCGGTATGGGATTCTTTGACCATATGTTAGATCAAATAGCGACACACGCTGGCTTTAAACTCAACCTGACCGTTTCCGGTGATTTACACATTGATGACCACCACACCGTTGAAGACACTGCGCTTGCTTTGGGTAACGCAATTAATCAGGCACTGGGTGATAAACGGGGTATTGGCCGATTTGGTTTCGTGCTGCCCATGGATGAATGTGAAGCGTCCTGTTCACTGGATCTATCCGGTCGCCCTTATTTACAATTTAACGCAGAGTTTCCACGCGATCACATTGGCGACTTCGCCACAGAAATGGTGCCTCATTTTTTCCGCTCATTAAGTGACGGCATGGCTGCGACCCTGCATTTAAAAGTAGAAGGTAAAAATACCCATCACCTGGTTGAAAGTTTATTTAAAAGCTTTGGCCGAACGCTTCGCCAATGTATTAAAGTTGAAGGTGATGTTTTACCAAGCTCTAAAGGAGTACTTTAATGAATGCAGATATGAACAACGTTGTCATTATTGATACTGGCTGTGCCAACCTTTCTTCAGTCAAATTTGCTGTTGAGCGTTTAGGCTACGAGGTAACGGTCAGCCGTGACCCTGACGTTTTGCAAAGTGCCTCAAAACTCTTTTTACCCGGCGTAGGGACGGCACGTGAAGCAATGCAAAACTTGGCTGACCGCGAACTAATCGACCTAGTCAAAAGCCTTACTCAGCCTGTTCTTGGTATCTGCCTGGGGATGCAGTTACTCGCTGAATTTTCATCTGAGGGTGAGGTTACAACATTAGGGCTTATTAATGGCCGTGTAGACCTTATGCCCGCAGGCCTTATGACGACAAACAGTGTTCGCTTACCGCACATGGGATGGAACCAGGTAGTTCCTCAATCACAGCACCCGTTGTTTAAGGATATTCCGAGCGGTAGTTACTTCTATTTCGTGCACAGTTATGCGCTGCCTGTCGGCGCTGACACGATCGCAACGTGTACCCATGGAGCCCCCTTCTCCGCCGCCGTCAATAAAGATAATTTCTATGGCGTTCAATTTCACCCCGAACGCTCTAGTAAAGCGGGTGCTCAATTAATCAAGAATTTTTTGGAGATGTAATATGTTAGCAAAGCGCATTATACCTTGCTTGGATGTTAAGGATGGCAAAGTTGTTAAAGGGGTGAAATTTCGTAATCATGAATTGATTGGCGATATCGTCCCCCTTGCTAAAAGGTATGCTGAAGAAGGTGCCGATGAACTCGTATTTTATGATATTACCGCCAGTGCCGATGATCGCGTGGTAGATAAAAGCTGGGTCAGCCAAGTCGCCGAAGTCATTGATATTCCCTTTTGTGTGGCTGGTGGCATTAAGAGTGAAGAGGATGCGGCTCAAATCCTTGAATTTGGCGCTGACAAAATATCGATTAACTCCCCTGCTCTTGCAGACCCAAGCTTGATCAATCGGCTTGCCGAAAAGTTTGGCGTGCAGTGCATTGTCATTGGTATTGACAGCTATTTTGATGAAGATACACAAGAGTATAGAGTTTACCAATTCACCGGCGATGAAACCCGTACACAAGTCACCAAGTGGACGACATTTGAATGGATCAAAGAGGTTCAGAAACGGGGTGCAGGTGAGATAGTGCTTAATGTCATGAACCAAGACGGCGTACGTTGCGGCTATGATATTGTTCAATTATCAAAAGCACGCAAAATATGTAAAGTGCCGTTAATTGCATCAGGCGGTGCCGGTGAAATGATCCATTTTAATACTGTATTCAAAGAAGCAGATGTCGATGGAGCCCTTGCAGCCAGTGTATTTCATAAACAAGTCATCAATATCGGTGAGCTAAAACAATATCTACGTGATCAAGAAGTGGAGATCAGAACATGATAACGAATGAACAAATTGAACAACTTGATTGGAAAAAAGTAGATGGTTTAATGCCTGCTATTATCCAAGATTCACTGTCAGGCGAAGTGCTTATGCTGGGTTACATGAATCAGGAAGCATTAACCACAACGCAAGCATTGGGGAAAGTGACGTTTTATAGCCGCACCAAACAGCGCCTGTGGACAAAAGGTGAATCATCAGAGAATTACCTACTGGTACAAGAGATCACTAAAGATTGCGATAATGATGCGTTGCTTATCACAGCTAAACCTTGCGGACCTACGTGCCACCTGGGTACTGAAAGCTGTTTTGTGACAGCACACAAACCTGCGATTAGTTTTATTGCAAAGTTAGACCAGATCTTAGAACAACGTAAAACGGCAGACCCTGAAGAAAGCTATACTGCCAGCCTATTTGCCCGCGGCACCAAGCGTTGCGCTCAGAAAGTAGGTGAAGAAGGTGTTGAAGTCGCACTTGCCGCTGTAGCAAAAGATCGCAATGAGCTGGTAAATGAAAGTTCCGATTTAATTTACCACCTGCTGGTATTATTGCAGAAAGAAAATGTACCACTGACCGAAGTCGTACAGTGTCTGGAAAACAGACATAAATAAAATAAACACAAGGAAAGAGCCCAGGGCTTACCAAACTGCCGACCTGTCACATGATTAAGTATTCAATAATAAAGTGTTACATGCTGCAGTAGTTTCAGTAACCGTTAACAAGTTCAGCCCTTATTTATTCTGCGGGACTTGTTAACGGATTCATTTTCTTGTATATCCCGAACCTAAACACAATCAGGTGAGCGGTCATCTAAACGGCATAAATAGCGCAAAAAACCCTCAACAGTTAATATTTATACCACTTTGATTCAAATCAACAAAACTTTACACTATAAAAGTCAACTTGCTGTAATTTGATCTTGATCAATGACAGGCGTTGAATTAAACTTTCAGAAATTTCTGAA
>JBLHNW010000017.1:0-19018 GCA_047622205.1 Paraglaciecola sp. | reverse complement strand
TATTCATTAAATGCAGAATTTCATACGAAAAATCACTATCTGTTTGTTTTTTATATATTTTATATTAATTTTTGCAAGTAAACCAAGCTTTGGCGTGTTAATAAAAGGTTGTAATTAGGTAGTAAGACAATAACATTAGCGGTGTCACGAGCATTCATATACAGCAGCAAATAAAGGAATTCGACAATTGATACGGCGATGACGAACACCGTCATTATAAAGCCGTACATAACTAGAACAGAATTTGGAACATGATAAAATGAAAAAATTCAAACCGAGTTTTTTGACTCTAAGTCTGATGGCGGCGGGCCTATCCCTGCACGCTATTCCCACATTTGCTCAGGAAACCAGCGCTGAACTTGATGATGCTTCAGAAGTTGAAGTCATTGAGGTTAAAGGTTTTCGAAGTAGTTTAATAAAATCACTTAATACTAAGCGTTTCTCAGATACAGTGGTAGATGCAATATCAGCAGATGACATCGGTGGATTACCCGACGTGTCAATTGCAGATGCTCTTTCACGTATCCCAGGGGTAACTTCTATACGAATCGATGGTCAGTCGGGTGAGTTGAACATTCGCGGCTTGTCCGGCAACTATGTGTTTTCGACATTTAATGGCCGTGAAATGGTTTCTGCTTCAGGTGGCCGTACCGTGCAGTTTGACCAATTTCCGTCTGAATTAATATCCCAAGCACAAGTGTTCAAGAGCCAAAAGGCATCACTTATTGAAGGTGGTGTTGCAGGTACCGTTGAATTAAAAACGGCAAACGCATTGGATATGGACGAAAATAGTCAATTTCGTATATCACTTCAGGGTGCCCACAATAATGTTGCAGCCGACAATCCAGATTCTGGAAGCCTTGGTCACAGATTTACGGTCGCCTACAAGCAGAAATTTTTGGATGACACTTTAGGCGTTTCAACGGGTTATTCACGATTATTTGAACCAACCGTTTCCACACGTTTTGTAAATTTACAATTTGATCCTAAAACCCCTCTTTACGAAGGTTTCGAACCTTTTCTTAATGAAAATGGCACCATTCTGGTTTCTGATGGTTTTGAGATAAACGAACAAGGTGGTGAAAACAAGCGTGATAGTTTTGTCACTGCAATCGATTATCTAGCCTCAGACTCAGTAAAAATAAGGGTTGATGGTTTTTATTCAAAGTTTGATGATGAAGCATTTGACCGGGGGTTCAGAGTTCAGGGTTTAGCCAATATTTCTGACGCGCGCCGTGGTCCTACCATGCTGTTAACAGATCCTATTATTGCCAATGGCGCGCTTATCGGCGGGACATTCGCACGGGACCCTCAAGGTCTAGCCGTGGCTGCGCCGGGTGTAGGTTCACCTGAAAACTTTAGAGTAGAAGTGCAAGGTGATGACAATACTACCGAAAGCGAAGTCATTGCGGTTGGTTTCAACCTGGAGTGGAATATTAACGATGCCTTGAGTATGACCTTTGATCTATCCCATACTGAAGCTGAAGAAATATTGCGTGACCGGGTGTTACGTATGGCCCTGTTTGAAGATTCCAGTGTTGCAACGCCGGTGGTTGATGATAATTTTGTGTTGTCATATCAACTTAATGGATTAGATACGCCAACGGTAAACTTCAATCAAGACTTCACTGACGTAAACAAATTAATGGTATCTAGCGCAGAGTCCTATCCGTTTTTCGAGGAAAACGAAGCCAATGCTGTGGCCGTAGATTTCAAATACGAATTGGACACAGATATTGTCTCTTCTGTTGAATTTGGTCTGCGTTCATCGGAACGTGATCACAGTCTGCGCAGAGCTCGATTTGTCCATGGAACAACCGATCAGGCGATGCGTAGCGGTAATTATATTACCTATGACAGAGATGAAGATGGCAACTTTGTGGAAGTACAGCGTTTCCAACCCTTCCAGCTAAGTGCAGATATGGTACAAGAACACACCCTTGGCGGAGATTTAGGCAACATGCCGTCTTTCCTGACTGTTAACAATAGTCAAATTTTAGATGCGTGGCTGCCTAATGTTGACCAAACACCTACCTTAGATTGGAACAACAGCTGGACCATTTTAAATGGACGTGATGTTAAAGAAGAGGTGTTATCCGCCTATATACAAGCCAATTTAAATTTTGAATTAGGCGACATTCCGGTAACGGGTAATATTGGTTTACGCGCAATCCGTACTGAGCAAACAGCGCGGGGTTTGGCTAATGTGGGTAGCGGCAATGGGCAACCTATCGCCGATGACAACGGGGTGATTAATGATAGCTTCATCCGCGTTAACGAAGGGCCTGAGCTTAACCATTACCTACCCTCAATAAATTTAAACTTCGGTTTGACGGATAACCAGCAATTACGTTTTGCCTATAGTAAAGGCATAGCGCGTCCAGAGTTGGAAAAAATGGGCATTCGCAGTACCTGGTCATGGGATAGTAATTCACAAAAAGCCAACCTTGATGCCAGTACTAACCCCTTCTTAGAACCGTTTGAAGCTGATCAAATTGACTTGTCCTATGAGTATTACTTTAGCGACACAGATGGAGCCATAACGGTCGCGATATTCAACAAAGATATTTCGAATTTTCCGACTAATCTAACCGCAGTGGATTTCGATTATGCGTCTGTAGGAATTACGATCCCCGAAGCGGATCTTAACGAACGATTTGACGAAAACGATGAGCTAATTAACTATACAATTGGTGAATATAAGCGTGCGGTTAACATTGAAGATGCAGGTTATATTCGCGGTATTGAGTTGGCTTATACGCAAAACTTCGACTTTTTGCCTGGCATGTGGAAGGGTTTGGGTGTGAACCTTAATTACTCATACACCAAGAGTGATATAACTCTGCCTTCACTGGTTCCTGGAGAAGATGGACGTGATGGTCCTCTACCAGGATTGTCACCTCGTGTTTGGTCTGCCACTGTTTATTATAGCTATGACGACAAGTTTGAAGCGCGTATAAACGCTCGTTTTCGCGACGATTACGTAAACGAACAGGTGGCCATCGGTGCAGAACAACAGGCATATTTTGCAGAAGAAACTATTTATTCTGCTCAGGCTTCGTATAATTACTCTGACAATCTGCAATTTTTTGTATCAGCTGATAATTTAACTGATGAAGCAAACCGCTCTTATTTTGCACAAGAAGAGCGCACAGGCACCATACAATGGTTCGGTAGAACCATTTACTTTGGTGTTAACTACAATATGTAATTTGTGTCCCATGGAAGGGTGCAGCAATTTCTGCACCTTTCCTGGGCGCTTATTTACTAATTTATTCTACGAATAATACTTGTCATGCCGTTAAACCAAAACCTCCCTCAAATAAAGCAAAACATTGTCATTCTTGGAGGTGGAACTGCGGGTTGGATCACCGCGAATTTAATGGCAAAACACTGGCTACAACTTGGCATCAAGGTAACACTGGTGGAATCTAGTGATATTGGAATTATCGGTGTAGGCGAAGGATCTACCCCTCAAATGCTTACTTTCTTTAATGAAATTGAAGTGGACGAGTCCGAATGGATGCCCGCCTGCAATGCCACTTACAAAAATGGCATTCGATTTGTTAATTGGTCAAAAAAACCTGGTTACAAAAGCTATTTTCATCCTTTTGCCTCGAAGATTGATGCCTTCACCGCCCCTATATTTATGCAAAATTGCGTAGCAAGACTGAAAGGCTATGACGTCCACGCCCATCCTGATCGATATTACCTGGCCACCAAACTGGCCGATGAAAAATTGTCCCCCATAGCCAGTGAAAACTTCCCCTTTGAAATTGGTTATGGCTACCATTTTGATGCCGTTTTGTTAGGAAAGTTTCTGCGCAAAATTGCGCTTAAACGCGGAGTGCAACATGTGGAGGGCACGGTAAATCAAGTCGCTCAACATCCAAATGGCGATGTAAAAGAAGTAACACTTGAGAATGGGCAAACCATTGCAGCTGATCTATTTGTCGATTGCAGCGGCTTTCGTGCCTTATTAATCGGTAAAACACTGAAAGTTCCTTTCATAAGTTATAAAGAAAATTTATTCAATGACCGGGCTATTACCCTCCCTACCCCAGTCTCAGAAAATATCAACACTGCTACTATATCAACTGCCATGAAATGTGGCTGGGCATGGGACATTCCATTGTTAAATCGCACTGGAAATGGTTATGTTTACAGCTCAGATTTTTGTACTGACGATCAGGCCGAATTCGAACTACGTGAAAAATTGGGCATGCTTGAATCAGACACTCTCGCGCGAAATATAAAAATGCGCGTTGGTCGAATGGAGAAACACTGGGCGAGCAATGTATTAGCAGTGGGTTTATCCCAAGGATTTATTGAACCACTAGAAGCTACAGCACTGCATTTTGTCTTGGAAACTGTCAATGGTTTTATTCGAAGTTACGGTGCCGGCGGTTTTACCCGAAAAAATCAAGCAGGATTTAATCAGAATTTAAACGCTCGCTTTGAGGGGATTAGAGACTATATCGTGGCTCATTACCGACTAAATTCCAGGACCGATAGTGATTATTGGAATGCAAATGGTAACAACAATAAGATTTCTACCACCCTAGTTCAAATGATTAACTGTTGGACTTCTGGTGGCAATTTGACACAAGAAATAGCGTCAAAAAGAATAGCCAGTTACTATCCACCTTTTTCCTGGCACTGTTTATTGGCGGGTTATGGCGTTTTCCCGGCTGGAAAACAGTTGGTCAAAGACGAATCTCAATCACAACGTTATGATTTAAATGAGATCGATGAGTTTATTCGACGAGCCTCTTTAAATTTTAAAGCTTATAAATAACAATACTATGCGAAATTTAGCGGCACCTATTTTACTAACCCTTATTCTCAGCGCATGCGGAGGTGGTACATCGTCAGATGCCCCTGTACTTGTGCCTGTACTTGTGCCTAAAGCACCGGAACTTGGTGTACCGGTGATTATTACTGCAACTTCAGAATATGCATCTTCCACTCATCAATGTAATACACGTACAACTACACAGACTGACCTGCAATTTCATGAAGTTAGTCAGCAAGCGGGCATCCAATACCAGCATAGTAACCCAACTGGTGACGGTGTAGAGGATATGTCAGGCGGCGTGGGAGCCGGTGATTTTGATGGTGATGGTTGGGTTGATTTGTATGCTGTAGGGGGAGACGGTCAGGCCAACGTATTGTTAAGAAATAAGGGAGATGGAACATTTGAAGAAATTGCTTCACTTGCCGGTATTGATCTTAAAAATAAAGGCAGTGGCCCTTCTTTTGCCGACATAAATGGTGATGGACTTCTGGATATTTTCGTCGGCGGTGTGACCGATGGTAAACCGGCATTATTTGTCAATCAAGGTAATGAAACCTTTCTAGATGTCATAGCTACTAGTGGTCTAAGTTTCCCCGATAATACCTTTTCGGCAACTTGGGGAGATTATGACAAAGATCAGGATTTGGATTTGGTCATTACCCATTGGACGAATACACAACATGAATATTACGCGTACTTTTGGCTTAATAATGGTGACATGACATTCACAGACGCAACTATTGAAGTGGGCATGACAGCCCCTAAAGGCACTTTCCCTGCCCAAGGCGACAGAACTTTCACTCCCAGCTTTGCAGATATAGACAATGATGGCTGGCAGGATTTGTTATTTGTTGTAGATGGAGGTTTTACAAAAGTATTTTTAAATCAAAAAGATGGCACTCTAAGCGAAGTAACAGACAGAAGTATTATTACTGACAATGCAGGCATGGGCTCCGCGATTGGTGATTATGATAATGACGGCGATCTCGATTGGTTTGTCACCGCAATTTCTTTCAAGGATGGAGTCGAAAACTTTGGTTCATTGACTCCTGGTAACCGCTTTTATCAAAATCAGGGGGATGGAACTTTTTTAGACAAAACCGATGAAACTGGTACCCGCCATGGATATTGGGGTTGGGCAGCCTGTTTTAGTGATCTTAACAACGATACTTTTCTCGATATCTTTCACGTTAATGGCATGCTGACTAATGGAAATCCTAATATAGACCCTATGTTTGAACATGACCCATCACGTTTATTTATGTCAAATGGTGATGGCAGTTTTAGTGAACAAGCCCTCAGTGCCGGAATCGACGACACTAGTTTGGGCCGGGGGATCGTATGTTTTGACTACGATAAAGACGGTGATCAAGATATCTATGTGGCGAACTATAACGGCGCCCCTAAACTTTTTTGCAACCAGGGCAATGGCAATAATTTCATAAATATTCGCCTTAAAGAAAAATCAATTAACTCTCAAGCTTTAGGAGCGAGAATTTATTTGAAAACTGGCGATATAGAGCAAATGCGTGAACTACGCGCTGGCAATAACTACGTTTCGCAAAACCCGGTTGAAGCGCATTTTGGTCTTGGAACGGCAGATACTATTAGTGAGTTACGCATTGTATGGCCGGACAGTGAAGAATCATTGATTTTAAATGCCGAGATAAACCAATTTCTAGTCATTACTCGAGACGATTAGTGATGCTAGATACGAGATGCTAGAAAAAAGCTTATTACCACCGAGGACACAGAGAACACGGAGGTATTGGGGTAAAAGCAGATGCTGGATTTGAGATGCTAAAAACTAGAGGCTAGATGCTAGAAAAAAACCTATTACAACGGAGTGCACAGAGAACACGGAGGTATTGGGGTAAAGGCATATTCTAGATGCTAGATTAAAATGTATGTCATAAAAAAACCCGCTGAGCAGCGGGTTTTTAATATTTCATTTAGCTAGAATTAGCAATTACCAACCGGTAATTTCGCGCAATCCTTTACCAATATCCGCTAGTGAACGTACGGTTTTTACACCGGCCGCTTCAAGTGCTTTGAATTTTTCATCAGCTGTGCCTTTGCCACCTGCGATAATTGCACCGGCATGGCCCATACGTTTACCTTCAGGTGCTGTTACACCAGCAATATATGAAACGACTGGCTTTGTAACATACTCTTTGATGAACGCTGCCGCTTCTTCTTCAGCATTACCACCGATTTCACCGATCATCACAATCGCTTCGGTCTTAGGATCGTCCTGGAACAACTTCAATATATCGATAAAGTTTGAACCGGGAATTGGATCACCACCAATACCAACACAAGTTGACTGACCAAAACCTTCGTCAGTAGTCTGCTTAACCGCTTCGTAAGTCAAGGTACCTGAACGGGATACAATGCCAACTTTACCAGCTTGGTGAATGTGACCAGGCATGATGCCAATTTTACATTCGCCAGGAGTGATCACGCCCGGGCAGTTAGGCCCAATCATTGTCACGCCTTTCTGATCGACGTATGCCTTCACATAAAGCATATCGATTGTAGGAATGCCTTCAGTAATACATACGATCAATTCAATGCCTGAATCGGCAGCTTCGATGATCGAGTCTTTACAAAAAGGTGCAGGAACATAAATTACTGAGGCTGTTGCGCCAGTAGCGGCAACGGCTTCACGTACAGTATCAAATACCGGTAAACCTAAATGAGTGGTGCCACCTTTACCCGGTGTCACACCGCCGACCATTTGTGTACCATATTCGATGGCTTGTTCTGAATGGAACGTACCTTGTCCGCCAGTAAAACCCTGACAAATTACTTTAGTATTTTTGTCGATTAGTATACTCATGCTGCACCTCCAGCGGCTGCAACCACTTTCTGAGCACCGTCAGTCAAGCTACTTGCTGCAATAATATTCAAATCACATTCTTCTAATGTTTTAATACCTAGCTCTGCATTATTGCCTTCAAGGCGAACAACAACCGGTACATTTACACCTACTTCTTCCACTGCACCAATGATACCTTCGGCAATCATGTCACAACGGACTATGCCACCAAAAATATTCACAAAAACAGCTTGAACATTAGTGTCTGAAAGAATGATTTTAAACGCTTCAGTAACACGCTCTTTAGTTGCACCGCCGCCAACATCAAGGAAGTTGGCAGGATTGCCGCCGTGTAACTTAACAATATCCATGGTACCCATGGCCAGGCCCGCGCCATTCACCATACAACCAATATTACCGTCAAGGGCGACATAGTTCAGTTCCCATTTTGCAGCTTGAGCTTCACGTGCATCTTCTTGTGAAGGATCATGCATTTCTTGCAAAGCTGGCTGGCGATACATGGCGTTACTGTCGATCGCTACTTTGGCATCAAGACAATGTAAATCACCATCGGCTTTAATAACTAAAGGATTGATTTCGATTAAAGCAACGTCCAATTCTTCGAACATCTTCGCCAAACCCATAAAGATTTTGGTGAACTGTCTAATTTGCACACCCTTTAGGCCTAGTTTGAAAGCAATTTCACGCGCCTGGTATGGCTGAGCACCCACTAAGGGGTTAATTTCGGCCTTAAGAATTTTTTCAGGAGTCTCTTCAGCCACTTTTTCGATTTCAACACCACCTTCGGTCGATGCCATAAATACGATACTACGTGAACTGCGATCTACCACAGCACCTAAGTACAACTCTTGATCAATGTCGGTACAAGATTCTACCAAGATGCGACTAACCGGCTGGCCAGCTTCATCTGTTTGATAAGTAACTAAATTTTTGCCTAACCAATGTTCAGCAAACTGTTTGATTTCAGCTTTGGTTTTGACTAGTTTAACGCCACCGGCTTTGCCGCGACCGCCAGCATGTACTTGACACTTAACGACCCATTCAGTACCACCAATGCGAGCAGCAGCTTCAACGGCCGCATGAGGAGTGTCAGCAGCAATGCCTTCAGAAACAGGTAATCCGTATTTAGCGAACAACTGTTTACCCTGATATTCATGCAAATTCATGGTTTTCTATCCGTTTTATTTAAGATAAAAGCCGCTATATAGCAGCTTAATTTTGGGAGCGGGCATTATAGGTTAAACGCCAGCAGGACGGTAGGTGAAATAGATTATTTCACCTACAAAAAAATACTACACATCTAATAACAGACGCGTTGGATCTTCTAACATTTCCTTAATGGTCACAAGGAAGCCAACGGACTCTTTACCGTCAATTATTCTATGATCATAAGAAAGCGCTAAATACATCATTGGTAAAATTTCTACCTTGCCATTAACCGCCATCGGACGGTCCTGGATCTTATGCATTCCTAGGATTGCACTTTGCGGCAGATTAATAATGGGAGTCGACAATAACGAACCAAAAACCCCACCATTAGTGATGGTGAAATTGCCACCTTGCATATCTGCCATCGACAACTTACCGTCTCGGCCCTTAAGTGCCAAGGCTTTGATGCCGCCTTCAATACCAGCCATGCCCAATGCATCACAATCACGCAATACAGGTGTTACCAAACCGCGAGGAGTGGATACGGCAATGGAGATATCAAAATAATTGTGATAACAAATATCGTCACCATCAATTGATGCATTAACTTCAGGGAAACGTTTTAGCGCTTCAGTAACCGCCTTCACGTAAAAGGACATAAAACCTAAACGAATACCGTGACGCTTTTCAAAGCTTTCCTGATACTGTTTACGCAGATCCATAATAGGCTTCATGTTGACTTCATTAAAAGTAGTCAACATGGCAGTAGAATTTTTCGATTCTAATAAACGTGTAGCAATCGTTTTACGCAAACGTGTCATAGGTACGCGTTTTTCGGTTCTCTCACCCGACAATGCGGGTGCAGAAGCAACACTTGTTGCAGGTGCAGAAACACTCGGAGCACTTAACGATTTTTCAACATCTTCTTTGGTTACACGACCGCCTTTACCAGTCCCTTTAACGTTTGCGGCTTCGATACCTTTTTCGGCCAGTAATCGTCTAACTGATGGACTAAGTGCGTTATTATCTTCACTTTCTGCAGCTGGGACTGAAGCACTTTCTTTTGCCGCTACGGCACCCGCAGTGAAGTTGGCAATAAGTTGTTCACCCAAAACGGTTTCACCTTCAGCAGCCAATATTTCGCTTAGAGTGCCATCCGCCGGCGCGACCACTTCCAACACTACTTTATCAGTTTCAATATCAACTAAATTCTGGTCTCTGGAGATAGGCTCGCCGGGTTGGACGTGCCACGTTGCGATTGTTGCGTCTGCTACCGATTCTGGTAACACTGGTACTTTTATTTCCACTGACTCACCTTTTGCACTGGATGTTTGTTTTGATGCAGCATTTGGCTCTACAGAGCCGCCAGTATTTGCACCTTCTTCAAATTTAGCAATCACTTGCTCGCCTAGAACCGTCTCGCCTTCAGCATTGAAAATTTCACTTAGAACACCTTCTGCTGGTGCAACCACTTCTAACACCACTTTATCGGTTTCTATGTCGACTAAGTTTTGGTCCCGGCTAATATGTTCTCCAACCTTCACGTGCCATGTTGCTATCGATGCATCTGCCACTGATTCAGGTAATACCGGTACTTTTATTTCTATTGTCATACTGGTTCCTTATTTAATTGTTAATGCATCATCAACCAAGGCTTTTTGCTGCTGGTTGTGAACTGATATGTATCCGACTGCAGGCGATGCAGAGGCGTCTCGACCAGCATAAATTAGCTGTGCCCCCTTAGGTAGAGACGACCAAAAATGATGTTGACTACAATACCAGGCGCCCTGGTTTTGCGGTTCTTCCTGACACCAAACCCAATCTTTAACATGTTTATATTTGCTGGCTACTTGACCAATTTCCTCATGGGGGAAGGGGTAAAGTTGTTCAATTCGCACAATCACCACGTCAGTTTGCTCATTCTTACGTCGTTGCTCTAGCAAATCGTAATAGACCTTACCGGAGCACATCACTACACGCTTGACTCCGCTTGGACTAATATCATCAACTTCATCGATAACATTATGAAATACACCCTCTGCCAATTCGTCCATGCTGGACACGGCTAACGGATGCCTCAACAATGATTTAGGCGACATTACCACTAAGGGCTTGCGCATCGGGCGCAAGGACTGGCGACGCAACATGTTGAACACCTGAGCAGGTGTGGAAGGTACACATACTTGCATATTGTGATCTGCACAAAGTTGTAAGAATCGTTCCAAGCGGGCTGAACTATGTTCAGGACCTTGCCCTTCATAGCCATGTGGCAGAAGCAAAGTTAAGCCGCATAAACGCCCCCACTTTGCCTCTCCTGAGCTTAAGAACTGATCAATTACCACTTGGGCACCATTGGCAAAATCACCAAATTGCGCTTCCCAAATGGTCAAACACTCTGGCTCGGCCGTGGCATATCCAAATTCAAAAGCCATAACCGCGGCTTCAGACAAAACAGAGTCAAAAATCTCCATTACGCCCTGTGTGTCGCTAATATTTTGCAAGGGCATATAATCGCTGCCATCAACTTGATTATGCAACACGGCATGACGGTGAAAGAATGTGCCCCGTCCGGAGTCTTGACCTGTAAGGCGGATATTAGTGCCAAGTTCGACGATTGCAGCGTAAGCTAGATTTTCTGCCATCCCCCAATCAAGTGGTTTTTCACCATTAACCATGGCGATACGATCTTGGTATATCTTATTAACGCGGGACTGAAGCTTAAGTTCAGCAGGATAAGTACAAAGTTTGTTACCCAGTTCAATAAGTTTATCAGTGCTTATCGAGCCATCATACTTAACGTCCCAATCATGTCCCAGGTAAGGAGTCCAATCAACTGAATGCTCCGTCATTGGCCGCCATTCTTCAACAACACAGGCACCATGGTCGAGAGATGTGCGATATTCAGCAACCAACTTATCCACTTCATGAGCGTCTATGGTGCCTTCAGCAATCAATTGATCAGCATAAATTTGCTTTGGTACTGGATGCTTTTTAATTTTCTGGTACATCAAAGGTTGAGTCGCGTTCGGCTCATCTGCTTCATTGTGCCCGTGGCGACGATAACAAACCAAATCGATTATCACGTCACGTTTAAATTTATTGCGATAGTCCAATGCCAGTTTAGTCACAAACATTACCGCTTCAGGATCATCAGCATTAACATGAAAAATAGGCGCCTGAACCATTTTGGCAATATCAGTACAATATTGAGTTGAACGCGTATCTTCGGTCTTAGATGTGGTAAAACCAACCTGATTATTAATTACGATCCTGACAGTACCGCCGACTTTAAAGCCACGGGTCTGGGACATATTAAAGGTTTCCTGAACTACTCCCTGACCAGCGATTGCTGAGTCACCATGAATAGTAATAGGCAAAACTACCGAGCCATCTGTACAATTTCTTCGGTCAAGTCGAGCTCTGACCGAACCAATGACGACCGGATTAACAATCTCCAGATGAGAAGGGTTAAACGCTAATGCCAGATGCAAATTTCCGCCTGGTGTAGCGAAATCAGATGAAAAGCCTGCGTGATATTTAACATCACCGGCACCTAAACTGTCATCATGTTTTCCCGAGAACTCGTCAAACAATACTGAGGGATTTTTCCCCAGGACATTAATCAATACATTTATTCTGCCGCGGTGGGCCATACCAATGACGACTTCTTTGGTGCCGCAAACTCCGGCATGACTGATAAGTCCTTTGAGCATTGGCACCAATGAATCTCCACCTTCAAGAGAGAAACGTTTAGCTCCGGTAAATTTTGCACCTAAATATTTTTCCACACCATCAGCCGCAACCAAGCCTTTAATGATTGATATTTTCTGTTCTCGGCTGATTTCTGGTTTGGCCTGCACTGACTCGAGCTGATGTTGTATCCATCGCTTTTGTTCAGTGTCGGTGATGTGCATATATTCTGTGCCAATGGAGCCACAGTAGGTGCGATTGAGGGATTTAAATAATTCACCAAGGGTAATCGAATCCGTACCTATGGCATAAGATCCCACGTTATATACCGTATCAAAGTCTTGCTCTGAAAGACTATGATAAGACAATTCTAAATCTCTAACCCGGGGTTGTTTCCACAACTCCAAAGGATCTAAATTAGCGTGTTGATGTCCTCGAAATCGGTATGCATTAATAAGTTGCAGAACTTTGACCTGCTTCTCATCGCCACCCGTTGAAGGTTGAGCAGAGATAGTACCAGCTCTGGCAGCGGGTCCCAATGCAGCAAGACCTCGAAACTGATCACGTATACTACTGTGTTTGGACTCGAGTTCTACACCTTCTACTTTTGGCAGGCTTTCGAATATACTACGCCATTCATCCGACACATTTTTTGGGTCGTCTAAAAATGCTTCATATAATTCTTCAATATAAGCAGCGTTGCCACCAGCCATGTGAGAAGAATCCCACCACGCTTTCATCACGCTTTGTTGCATTGTTGTCCCTTGGTTTTTTTAAGACTCACAATAATGTGTGCATTAACACACGGCTTTTTTTCTCGGTTTTAAAATAAAACCTATGTTCTAAAGTAGTGTACTTGTCTGGCATTAATACAAAATAGCCATCCATCAGGATGACTACCTAGATATGAACACTGACATCTAACGAAGCCACTAGCTTAAACTAAACAGCTCGCTGTAATAGCATGGATTTAATCTGACCAATCGCTTTAGTCGGATTCAAACCTTTTGGACAAACCGCTACACAGTTCATAATGCCATGACAGCGGAATACGCTGAAGGCATCATCTAAATCAGCTAATCTTTCATCTGTCGCCGTATCCCGGCTATCGATGAGAAAGCGATAAGCATGTAACAGTCCCGCCGGACCAATAAATTTATCTGGATTCCACCAGAACGATGGACACGAAGTGGAACAACAAGCACATAAAATACACTCATATAAACCATCTAACTTGGCGCGTTCTTCGGGAGATTGTATATATTCTCGGGCTGGCGCGTGGCTATCATCATTTATCAAGAACGGTTTGATTTTTTCATACTGAGTATAAAATTGACTCAGATCGACAACCAAATCACGTACTACAGGCAATCCAGGCAGTGGACGTACGACTACTTTACCTTTTCCTAAAGCGGAAAGTGGTGTGATACATGCCAGGCCATTTTTACCATTCATATTCATACCGTCAGAACCACACACACCCTCACGGCAAGAGCGCCGGAAAGATAAGGTTGGATCTAATTCTTTCAAGGCAATCAATGCATCGAGCACCATCATGTCCTGACCTTCATCCATTTCTAGCTGATAATCCTGCATTCGAGGGGCATTATCGACATCTGGATTGTAACGATAAATAGAAAAATTTAATTGCATCTTGGTCGCTCCTCTTTAGTAAGTTCGTGCTTTAGGTGGGAAAGCTTCACGTAAAACAGGAGACATATTCACCTCACGTTTTTGCATAGACTCATCCTGTGGGCGATAAACTGAATGGCATAACCAGTTTTTGTCATCACGATCCGGGAAGTCAAAACGACTATGTGCTCCACGACTCTCGGTACGGAAATTCGCTGCAACCGCTGTGCAGTAGGCAGTTTCCATCAAATTATCTAATTCCAGGCACTCAATACGCATGGTATTAAAGTCGCTGCTTTTGTCGTCCAGGCGGGCGTGCTGTAAACGTTCACGGATCTCACCAAGCTCTTTAAGGCCTTCAGCCATAGAGTCGCCTTCGCGGAAAACAGAAAAATTAAGCTGCATGCATTTTTGAAGATCCTTTTTAATTTGCACAGGATCTTCGCCTTTGCCAACTTCAGAATTTTCCCAACGATTAAATCTCGCCATTGCTGCCTCTACGTCAGATTCTGTGGCTTCACGCATTGGATTTGCATCATCGAGAGTTTTGCCTAAGTGCAATCCGGTGGCTCGACCAAACACCACTAAATCAAGTAACGAGTTTCCGCCTAAGCGGTTTGCACCATGCACAGAAACACAAGCAATTTCACCGCACGCAAATAATCCGTTAATAGGTGTTTGTTTACCGTTCTCGTCAATCGCAATAGCTTGCCCGTTAACATTAGTAGGAACACCCCCCATCATATAGTGGCAAGTGGGAATAACCGGAATAGGTTCTTTAACCGGATCAACATGGGCAAAGGTACGGGACAGTTCCAAAATACCAGGTAATCGAGACTCAAGCACTTCTTTACCCAGATGATCAAGTTTAAGCTTGCAGTGTGGTCCCAGAGGACCATCAAAGCCACGGCCTTCACGTATTTCAGTCATCATTGAACGGGCAACAACATCTCGCCCGGCCAAATCTTTAGCATTCGGTGCATAACGTTCCATAAAACGTTCACCGTCTTTATTCAACAGGTAACCACCTTCACCACGACAACCTTCAGTTACTAAGGTTCCGGCACCGGCAATACCTGTTGGGTGAAATTGCCACATTTCCATATCTTGCATAGGTACGCCGGCACGAATTGCCATACCGACCCCATCACCCGTGCATATATGCGCATTGGTAGTAGAAGAATAAATACGTCCGGCACCACCCGTTGCTAGTACAACGGCTTTAGATTTAAAATAAACCACTTCACCGCTTTCGATATCGATGGCTGTACAGCCAACGACTTCGCCGTCTTGGTTTTTAACCAAATCTAAGGCATACCATTCACTGAATACTTTGGTTTTGTTTTTCACGTTCTGCTGATAAAGCAAATGTAATAATGCGTGACCAGTACGGTCAGCTGCCGCAGCAGTGCGAGCACCCTGCTCGCCGCCAAAATTCTTCGATTGGCCACCAAAAGGGCGTTGATAAATTTTACCGTTTTCAAAACGTGAAAATGGCAGACCCATATTTTCCATTTCGATAATAGCTTCCGGGCCGGTTTTACACATATATTCAATCGCATCCTGATCACCAATATAATCAGAACCTTTAACAGTGTCATACATATGCCATTCCCAGTTATCTTCATGGGAATTACCTAAAGCAACGGTAATACCACCTTGGGCAGACACCGTATGTGAACGAGTGGGAAATACTTTTGAAAGCAAAGCACAGGATTTGCCAGACTCAGAAATTTGTAATGCAGCACGCATACCCGCGCCGCCAGCGCCGATAACAACGGCATCATACTCATGTACAGGAATACTCACTTACACACCCCACAAAACAAATAGGCCAATCGCAACGTAAACGAAAGCAATCAGGTTAAGAATAAATTGGATTGAAGCTCTTAAAACAGCCGCTTTCACATAATCGGTTAACACCTGCCAAAGGCCGATACGAACATGCACCATAATTGAAACTAATGTCGCAAAGGTAAATACCTTCATCCATAGATTGGAAAACAGACCATGCCAACTTTCGAAGGTCACGACCGGTGTACTGATGAAATACCAGAGCATATAAAAGGTAAACGCTGTCATTATTAGCGCTGTGGCTCTTATACTTACGTAATCCTGAATTCCGTTTCGCTTTAAACTAGCTTCAGTGCTTACCATAATAGAACTCCTACAACCGCTGTTAATACAATCCAAAGTACGATAATTGCTTTAGCGCTATTATTGCCCGATTCAAGTTCTTCCCAATACCCCATATCCATCACAAAATGGCGCAGTCCACCAAGGATGTGATAGCTCAGAGCTGAAATAGTACCAATTGAGATAAATTTGCCAATTGGTCCGGCCATTTGCTCTGTTACCATCGCAAAACCTTCAATGGAAGAGACCGACACAGTCCAAGCCCATATCACGAACATCAGCGCAAAAAACATTGCTACGCCGGTAACACGATGAAGGATAGATGTAATTGCTGCAGGGGGGAAACTGATTGTATTCAGTTGTAAATTAACTGGTCTTTGTTTTTTCACGTTTTGCTGCCCGTAAACCCGTAGGTTGTTTAGTTATTGCTGACGCTAACAAATTGCTTGTTAACAATCGCTTTAGGAAACATTTACACATTCGTCACTGAATTGCTAAATAAAAGTCAAGAAAATTGTTGCTGACTTGTTAAAAATATCATCAACTAAAATAACTAATTAACAAATTGGCCTACAATGGGTTGAAGTATATCCAGCGACGCTAATAAATACAATTATTGTTCTTTATTAATAGCTTATAAGTACTAAGTTAATCTAAGCTCAAGACAAGCAGCTATAATCCCTAGAAATACTGAATATTAATTAAGCATAATTGCATTAAAATTGACTTATTGGCAGTTTAAAAGTACAAATACCGCCTATTTCCCCCCAGTAAACAGCTTTTTATACTGTTTATAGCAAACTTAACAATTCTGAGGAGAGCAATGCATGGCAGATAAAATAGCCATTTTGAAAGCAGGTGATAAAGAGGTTGAACTTCCCATATTGTCTGGTACCGCAGGGAATGACGTGATTGATATTCGTAGCCTTGGAACAAGTGGGTATTTCACACATGATCCCGGTTTTATGGCAACTAGTTCATGTGAATCGTCAATAACCTATATAGACGGTGCAAAGGGGATATTGCTACATAGAGGTTATTCGATAGAAGAGTTAGCACGCCATGCAGACTATATCGAAGTTGTTTACATGTTATTACATGACAAAACGCCTACAGCCGAAGAGTATAAGGAATTTAAAAACACGATTACTCACCACACATTGGTACACGACCAGGTGACAAATTTTTTCCGCGGTTTCCGCCGTGACGCTCACCCTATGGCAATGTTATGCGGAACTGTTGGTGCAATGGCATCTTTTTACCATGATGATCTTGATAATCATGACCCGGAGCAGCGTTTACGCAGTGCTTACCGCTTAGTCGCCAAAATGCCAACCTTAGTAGCCATGTGTTACAAATACAATATTGGTCAACCTTTTGTGTATCCAAATAACGATTTGACCTACTCCGAAAACTTTCTAAACATGATGTTCTCTGTGCCCGCTGAAAACTACAAAATTAGTCCTATTGTCTCTAAAGCAGTAGACCGAATCTTCACCTTGCATGCAGATCACGAACAAAACGCCTCCACTTCAACGGTACGCTTAGCCGGCTCTTCTGGGGCTAACCCCTATGCCTGCATTGCCGCTGGTGTTGCATCTTTATGGGGACCAGCCCATGGCGGTGCAAATGAAGCATGTTTAAATATGCTTGAGGAAATTGGCACGGTTGATCGTATCCCTGAGTTTATTGCGAAGGCAAAAGATAAGAACGACCCCTTCCGTCTAATGGGTTTTGGTCATCGTGTTTATAAAAACTTTGATCCTCGTGCAACAGTTATGCGTGAAAGCTGCCACGAAGTATTAGCTGAACTTAACATTGATGATCCTTTGCTCAATGTAGCAATGGAGCTGGAAAGAATTGCTCTAAGCGACCCTTATTTTGCAGAGAAAAAACTCTTCCCGAACGTAGATTTTTATTCCGGCATTGTATTAAAAGCCATTGGCATTCCAACCAATATGTTTACTTGTATTTTTGCCTTGGCAAGAACAGTGGGCTGGGTATCTCACTGGCATGAAATGCTCAGTCAGCCAGGACAAAAGATTGGCCGTCCTCGTCAATTGTATACTGGCCATGCACAACGTACTTATAGCAAAATTGAAAAATAGTTTTCTATATTAGAATCAAAAATAGCGCCAATAGGCGCTATTTTTTTAATACTTATTAAATGAAAGTTTTATTCCCTTCCCTTAAACATCCTGACTTTAAAACAATAGAATTAGACTTAATAAAGAACCAGCCATTCTATTAAACCACTTTGATCCGTCGCACAGGCCTTGAAGTGACATGGGTATAGAACGGATTATCAATTGAATCTTCGGTTATTTATTGTTGTAGTAATGCCAATAACTCTTGGGTTTTCTGTTCCATCAAAGGTATATCTGCTCGTGATTCAACATTAAGCCTAACAACCGGCTCAGTGTTCGATTTACGCAGGTTAAAACGCCAGTTTTCAAACTCTAAGCCTATACCATCAGTGTAATCAACACGACTTGCTGCTTGTTGATAATGTTCCAAAATTCTTGCGATAGCAGCATCCGGGTCTTTAAGGGTGCTGTTTATTTCCCCGGAAGAAGGAAACGCCGATATACGTTGAGAAACCAACTCTGAAAGGGTTTTGCCACTGGTGCATAACAATTCAGCCACTAGTAACCAAGGGATCATGCCGGAATCACAATATGCAAAATCTCTGAAATAATGGTGAGCGCTCATCTCCCCCCCATAGACAGCATCATCTGCGCGCATTCTTTCTTTAATAAACGCATGCCCTG
>JBLHNW010000016.1:0-19172 GCA_047622205.1 Paraglaciecola sp. | reverse complement strand
AGTTCAGAAGCACAACTTAATTCGTTCATAAATTGGCGGCAATGACCACAGGGACTATCTGTTACTGTTATATCAACGATGCCCGTTTCTTTATGACTAAAGGCATTGTTAATAGCGGCTTGTTCAGCATGAACACTGTTAAATAAGGCCTGATTGATGAACTCATAATTAGCGCCAAAATACAAATTGCCGGAAGCGCCACGGGCGATTGCGCCAACGTAAAAATCAGAGATCGGGACAATGGCATAAGCGGCTGCTAGTGGTAATAAACTCAGCAGTAGTTCAGGTGTTTCAAGCTTTGAATGCAATTGTAATAGGTCGACATCATCGGCTTTAATGACACCATTAAAATTGGCTTGGCTAACAATGGCTTGAGCATGGGGCTGCAACGACTCGGGTAAGTTAGTGAGTGCGTTTAGGAGTTTTTTTTTCATAAAATAAGGCCTTATTAAAAGTGGCACTAGTTAGAGTTCTATATATATAGACAAAAATAAGAGACTAAAATATAAGAGAATAAATCTATCTGAATGCCACTTTGCAACTAAATCGTCTAAATTACAAGACTTTTAGTACCAGACCGTTAAGGTAGTAGCCTTCTGGATAAAAGCTAGCCGTTGGGTGATCACCAGCTTGGGACAACCGCTCAACAATGTAAGCATCTCGGCCTGCGTCCAGCGCCGCATCAGCTACAATTTTTTGGAATAAACCGTCTTCCATCAAACCTGAGCATGAGAAAGTTAATAATGTGCCGCCTGGCTTAAGTACTTGCATCGCAACGAAGTTAATATCTTTATAACCACGACAAGCCCCTTTCATCTGCGCTTTATTTTCTGCAAATTTAGGTGGGTCAAGAATGATGGTATCAAAAGTACGGCCTTCTTCGCGATATTTACGTAATAGTTTGAATACGTCAGCCCGCTCAAAATCAGCTTTTGTTAAGTCTAGTTCATTGAGCTCCATATTGTGCTTTGCAATATCCAGCGCGGGTTGAGAGAGATCAACATTAGTGATTGATTTAGCGCCAGCCTGCAGAGCATAAAGTCCGAAACCGCCAGTGTAGCTAAAGCAGTTTAGTACGTCTTTGCCTTTCGCATATTTTGCGGCAGCTTGGCGGTTGTCACGTTGATCAAGATAGAAGCCAGTTTTATGACCGCCTTTAATATCAACAGCGATCTTGATGCCGTTTTCTTCGATGATCACTGACTCAGGTGGCTCTTCGCCTTTCAGCACGCCCTTAACCTGTTCCAGACCTTCTTTACTACGTACGGCTACGTCAGAACGTTCGTAGATACTGCAATCGGGGTAAAGTGCTGTTAGCGCTGCAACCAGTGTGTCTCGGTGAAATTCTGCACCAGCAGACAGTAACTGACAAACAAGGAAGTCGTTGTAACGGTCAACAGTGATGCCTGGCAAGCTGTCAGATTCAGCTGCAATCAAACGGTAGCCCGTTAAACCTTTTTCAGCGATAAGATCATCACGCAGTGATTGTGCGCGTTTAATGCGTTGTTCAAAGAACGCTTGGTCAATCTCTAGACCGCGCTCAAAGTGCCACACGCGTACCCGGATTTGAGATTCAGGTGAGTAACTGCCTGAAGCTAACCATTCGCCACCTGCACTCATGATATCAACAGTTTCGCCCATTACGGGTTCGCCTTGTACTTTTCCGACTGCGCCAGAGAAGATCCACGGGTGTTTACGTTTTAGTGCTTTTTCTTTGCCTTTGGCAAGGATGATTTGAGCTGTCATTTATATCTCTTATGGTTATATAGAGTAATACCAATTGGTATAAAGTATTAATAATTATAGCATTGAATAAAATATAGATAAAAAGGGACTCAAGCCTGAGTCCCTTTCAATTTATTCGCAGCGAACTGTTATAATCCCAACTTCACTGTTAGCCGTACGGAGTTACATTATCCGCATGCCAGGTTCAGAGCCATCATCCGGACTTAGCACGAAGATATCACTGCCGCCAGGGCCGGCAGCAAGTACCATGCCTTCTGACATACCAAACTTCATCTTACGTGGTGCAAGGTTGGCAACCATCACGGTCAAGCGACCTTCCAGCTGTTCTGGTTCGTACGCAGACTTGATGCCAGCGAACACTTGGCGCGTTTCACCGCCAACATCGAGGGTTAGCTTAAGTAATTTCTTTGCGCCTTCGACGTGTTCAGCTTTAACAATTTTTGCTACACGCAGATCAACTTTAGCGAAATCATCAAACGAGATCATTTCGCCAATGGGTTCTTCCTTAAGGTGCTTGTCAGAAGCAAGCTCAACGGATGCTTCTTCAACGACGACGTCTTCTTTCTCTTCTTCAGCAACCACTAAGTTTTGCTTCGATGCTTCAACCATTGCTTCAACTTTATCCATTTCAACACGTTGCATTAACGGTTTAAACTTGTTGATCTCGTGGTCTGTTAATACAGTTTTGTAGCTATCCCAGTTGAATTCATCGTTTAAGAATTTTTCAACTTCAGCAACCATCTCTGGTAATACCGGCTTCAAGTAAACCGATAAGATACGGAATAAGTTAATACCCATAGTACAAACAAGATGCGCTTCTGCTTCACATCCTTCTTGTTTGATTAATTGCCACGGTGCTTTATCTGCAATGTAGGCATTAGCTTTGTCCGCTAGTGCCATAATTTCTTTAATTGCTTTACTGAAATCACGTGTTTCGTAATACTGCGCAATAGTCTCGCCAGCAGCAACAAATTCAGCCAGTAATTCAGGCTCTGAGATTTTGCTCGCTAGTTTTGCATCAAAACGTTTGTAGATGAAACCTGCAGTACGACTTGCAAGGTTAACCACTTTACCGACAACGTCTGAGTTTACTCGTTGTGCAAAGTCTTCTAGGTTTAAATCTAAATCAACAATTTTATTGCTTAGTTTTGCTGCGTAGTAATAACGTAAGTATTCTGGGTTTAAGTTGTCTAGGTAAGTACGCGCCATAATAAATGTACCGCGTGATTTAGACATCTTCTTACCGTTTACCGTTACAAAACCGTGGGCATATACGCCAGTTGGTTTGCGGAAACCGCTACCCTCAAGCATGCCAGGCCAGAATAGGCAGTGGAAGTTGACTATGTCTTTACCAATGAAATGATAAAGCTCAGTCGTTGAATCTTTTTTGAAGTATTCATCAAAATCAAGCTCATCACTACGGTCACAAAGGTTTTTGAAACTACCCATGTAGCCGATAGGTGCATCGAGCCAAACGTAGAAAAATTTACCCGGTGCATCAGGGATCTCGAAACCAAAGTAAGGTGCATCACGGCTGATATCCCACTGGTGTAGACCGGATTCAAACCATTCTGCAAGTTTATTGGCGATCTCTTCCTGTAAGGTACCAGAACGGGTCCACTCTTTTAGCATGTCACCGAATGCAGGCAGGTCAAAAAAGTAATGCTCAGAATCTTTAAGAATTGGTTCTGCACCTGATACGACTGATTTTGGTGAGATTAAATCTGTTGGAGAATATGTTGCGCCACAGTTGTCGCAGTTATCGCCATTTTGGTCTTCGCTCTTACATTCAGGGCAGATACCTTTAACAAAACGATCGGGTAAAAACATCTGTTTTTCAGGATCAAATAGCTGAGAAATTACACGTGTTTTGATATGACCGTTATCGCGTAGACGCTTATAGATCATACTTGCTAGTTCACGGTTTTCATCACTGTGTGTTGAATGATAGTTATCGAAACCAACATTAAAATCAGCGAAATCAGCCATGTGCTCAATTTTAGTTTGCGCGATCATTGCTTCCGGCGTGATATTGCGCTCTTGCGCTTTTAGCATGATAGGTGTGCCGTGGGCATCATCTGCACACACATAGGTACACGTATGGCCACGCTGTTTTTGGAAACGAACCCAGATGTCAGTCTGGATATACTCAAGCATATGACCTAAGTGAATAGGTCCATTGGCATAAGGTAATGCGCTTGTTACTAAGATTTTGCGTTCTGATGTCATAAAAATCTGATTCAATCTTGTGGTTAAAATAAAAGTTAATAGATGTTACCTGAAGCGGTCTATAAAACAAAGATAATAGGGTAAAAACCCTGTAAATATTGGCGTATTAATTTAGGTTTGTTGGGTATATTATAGATATTAAAGTGAAAATGCTTAAAACCTAAACAATTGCAGGGGCTTATGAATATTACAAAAATTACTCAGTTAGTTGGTTTATTTCAGCCAAATGGATGGCTGAAAAATTTAGCGGACAGTAATGTGCTGGAAAATATTAGTGAAAACAACGGGTGTGTTGATATTAAAATCCGACTGCCATTTCCCTCTTTAACATTCGCATCTGAAGTTGAATCTAAATTACAACCTAAGATTGCGCTATTGAACGGTGTTGATCAAGTGACGTGGGATATCAGTCTTGATGTTGCTACGTTAGCCCGTTGTAATCAGGCGCCAGCCATTCAGGGGGTAAAAAACGTTATTGCAGTGGCGTCTGGCAAAGGCGGAGTTGGCAAATCGACAACGACGGTTAATATCGCGCTGGCACTGGCAAAAATGGGTGCTAAGGTCGGCATCATGGACGCGGATATCTACGGTCCTTCTATCCCGCTCATGTTGGGGGTAACTGATGCGCGTCCTGAGTCCTATGACGGTAATACAATGCAGGCCATTAATGCGCACGGTTTAGCGGTTAACAGCATTGGGTTTATCGCACTGCAAGATCAGGCGATGATCTGGCGTGGACCGATGGCGAGTAAAGCCTTGTTGCAACTGATTGGTGAAACCCATTGGGGTGAATTGGATTATTTGTTTATCGATATGCCACCGGGTACCGGTGATATACAGCTCACGCTGAGCGAAAATGTGCCTGTTACTGGTGCTTTGATCATTTCTACTCCACAAGATGTTGCATTGGCTGATGCCGCCAAAGGGATCAGTATGTTTAGGCAGGTAAAAGTTCCGGTACTTGGTGTGGTTGAAAATATGAGTACCCACATCTGCAGTAACTGTGGTCATGAAGAAGCTATTTTTGGCACCGGTGGTGTGGCTAAAATGGTGCAACGTTTTGATACCGAATGTATTGCTCAGATGCCATTACATATTGATTTGCGAGTGGATATCGATGCAGGTACGCCAACAGTGGTGGCTCGCCCTGATTCTGCGTTTACGGCATTATATAGCCAACTGGCCAATGATGTAGTCGCGAAAATGTTCTTTGAAACGGACACTATATCAACAGAAATACCGATTAAATTGACATAAACTTATTTAATCGCTTTTTTTTAGTTATTTTTATAGAATGACCGCGCATTAATTTCTATAATGCGTAGTCTTCAGCCTTACGGATCGTTTTTATAATGAACAGTACACCTAACTCTTGTGTGATCATCGCCATCGCAGGCGCTTCTGCATCTGGCAAAAGCCTGCTTTCTTCAACTATTTATAACGAACTCGTTGCTGATGTTGGTGAATCTCAAATCGCAGTAATTACTGAAGATTGTTATTATCGCGACCAAAGCCACTTAGAGATGGAAGAGCGTGTTAAAACCAATTATGACCATCCACAAGCGATGGATCATAAATTGTTGTGCACTCATTTACAGCAATTGAGTGAAGGTAGTGCGGTAGAGATACCAACGTATAGCTATACCGAACACACCCGTATGCCAGAAACACGCGTACTAACACCGAAAAAAGTGATCATTCTGGAAGGTATTTTATTACTCACAGACCCAAGTATTCGTAATATTATTCACGCCAGTGTATTTATGGATACACCGTTAGATATCTGTTTTGTGCGTCGCCTACAACGGGATGTTGCTGAACGCGGCAGAACGATGGAATCGGTTATTGAACAGTATAACTATACGGTCAGACCTATGTTCCTGCAATTTATTGAACCATCAAAGCAGTATGCGGATCTAATTGTGCCACGCGGCGGTAAAAATCGTTTTGCAATTGACACATTAAAAGCGAAAATTTGCCAGTTACTGGAACAATAGAGTTTCTCTAGTAGTGTAGGGAAATAGAAGTGTAGGGAAATAGAAGTGTAGGGAAATAGTAATATAGCGTACCGTATAAAATACGCTCAGTTGTATTATTCAAATAATAAGAATTATAAGCGAGGGAAGCCATGCGCCTGTGTGATAGCGATATTGAAGCATATTTAGATCAAGGTAAAATTTCGATTGAGCCAAGACCGGAACAAAGTAAAATAAATGGCGTTAGTGTTGACGTTACTTTAGGTAATGAGTTTCGCGTATTTCAGGCTCACAATGCACCTTACATTGACTTAAGTGGGCCAAGCGAAGACGTTGCTAAGCAACTTGATAAAGTGATGAGTGATGAGATTTGTATCCCGGATGGCGAGGCATTTATCTTGCATCCAGGTGAATTTGCACTATCAGTTACTTTTGAAAAAGTGACGCTGTCAGATGATGTTGTCGGCTGGTTAGATGGTCGTTCTTCTCTGGCTCGGCTCGGTTTAATGGTGCATGTTACTGCGCACCGCATTGATCCCGGTTGGTCTGGACGAATTGTCCTCGAATTTTATAACAGCGGTAAGTTACCTTTGGCTTTGCGCCCAAAAATGACTATTGCGGCACTTAATTTTGAAACGCTGACATCACCTGCGGCACGTCCTTACAACAAGCGTAAGGATGCGAAGTATAAAAATCAACACGGTGCCGATTCAAGTCGCATCAACCAAGATGGCTAAGTAAAAAAACGCAGGCTACCTGCGTTTTTTTATGACTGTTTTCCCTGAACATATAGCGCTCAATTTCTCATAATCATGTACCAATCAATCAATTCCCGTTCATTCACTGTGCATTCAATTAGGCAATTCCCTGCCATTTTCAAGATTACATGATATTATTGTAGGTAGTCTCTCCCAAGATATTTTCAAGTAATACCAAGGGTATATGCTATTTGCAGCTGTGTTGGGATTATTCACGCATTTTAGAACGGGTGGTTTAAAGGATGAAAAAATTTTTCCTAGGCATAGGGATCTTTTTGGTAATTATCATTACGGTTGGCTTTGTCGCAATCAAATTCTACGTTAATGAAGATCTCATCAAAGAAAATTTAGTACAGCAAGCGAAACAGTTAACACAGCAGAATGTTGCAATTGAAGGGGATTTAAACCTGACGTTTTACCCTCAGATCGGTTTTGAGTTGGGTGGCGTGACCCTATTTAATCAGGCAGATTATGCCGATGCTAAGCAAGTTGAAATAAAGCGTATTCATGCGGCTGTTGAACTGATGTCATTGTTCAGCAAGACCATTATTGTGAATAATGTACATGTTGAAGGCATTTCGGTGAATGTTGAAACGCTCCGTGATGGACGTAATAACATGGAGTCACTTATCGCGACTCTGGCGCCAAAAGACAAACCCCTATCAAATGAAGATATTCAAGCGATTGAGTTAACGCCTGAAGGTGATATTGCTAAGAGTGACTATCAGTTTGTTGTAGAGGGTGTCAGTATTACGGATGCCAATTTCTCGTTCAATAATCGTAAAGATGGCACTTACCATCAGCTTTCTGATACGAGTCTCACTATCGGTAAATTTGAGTTCACTAAGCCAGTGGATATTTCCTTAGTGGCAAATTATCGCAGTAATGAAATAACAGCTGTGCTAAAGAGCGATATGCAACTAACGGTGGATGCTGAATTAAGTGACATAAGATTAACTCAGCTTAATAATACCCTCACCTTAGCGGGTGCTTCACTGCCGCGTCCGGAGATGACCATCACATTAGCCGGTGACCTTGTTTATTCCAGTGCGGACAAAACGGCGCAGGTAACGGACATGATGTTGACCGTTGATGAGCTTGAATTGAGCGGAAACCTGTCTGCTGATCTGTTCACTAAACCTCGTCTTAGCTATGAGCTTGCGATGGGTAAGGTGGTACTTGATGATTGGTTACCGAAGGCAACGGAAGCAACTAAATCAGATACAACTAAATCAGATACAACTAATTCAGATGCAACTAATTCAGATGCAAATAGACCCGCAGCCAAAAAAGGTACCAAACAAGCGCCAGAGCAAGAACCAGATTTAAGTGTATTGTCTACATTTGATCAGAAAGGTAGCCTGACTATTGCACAGATCAAGCAGGGTGAATATGTGCTGGACAATTTCAAGTTGAAAAGTCAGCTAAAAAAAGGTGTCTTGCAATTAACCGATCTATCTGCGGATCTGTATGAAGGCAAACTAACGGCCAAAGGTGAACTAAATAGCGTCACCAAGCCCGCTGTGTTTAGCATCAACAGTCGGTTAGATAAGGTGCAGTCAGAGCAGCTTGTTACTATTGCTGCGGGTAAAAAACTGTTGACCGGTGTGGTCGATGTTGATGTGCAACTCAGTGGTCAGGGCTTAACGGTTACACGGTTAAAATCAGCCACGACAGGGAATATCAACACGGTGTTTTCTGATGGCGCTATTCTGGGGGTGAATGTCGCGCAGAAAGCCCGCGAGGCGATCGCTAAGGTAACGGGGGAGGATAGCGGAAAAGAAGACCTGAGCAAGCAAACTGATTTTAGCTCGATGATCGCTAACTTTAAACTGGGCAGTGGCACGTTAACGTCAACCGAGATCTCGCTACATTCGCCAGCCATTAAAATGGACGGCACTGGCCAGGCTAACCTGATACTAGAACAGCTTGATTTCAATTTTGGTGCTTATATCACTGAAGATATTGGCGGTCAGTCAAGTTCAACCATGCAGACGGTCCGTAAATTACGCTTCCCG
This sequence comes from Paraglaciecola sp., assembly GCA_047622205.1. Classification (GTDB taxonomy): domain Bacteria; phylum Pseudomonadota; class Gammaproteobacteria; order Enterobacterales; family Alteromonadaceae; genus Paraglaciecola. The sequence continues at coordinate 10,445 of JBLHNW010000016.1, read as the reverse complement.
GTTGATGTTAAGGGGCCTTGGGCAAAACCTGAGATAACCTTTGATACGGCCAGTTTAGCCAAGCAGATCTTAAAAAGTAAGGAAGATAAGCTGAAAAAGTCGCTAGATAAGAAATTAGATAAGAAACTAGATAAATACTTAGGTTCAGATCCTGAAAAACAGAAAATTAAAGACGAGCTGTTTAAAGGGCTGGATAAGTGGTTCAACTAATATCAGGTAATATCTTTAGCGCGGTTTAATACCATTGGTACAAATCATAATAGAGATAACAAAAAGGCATGAGAGGTGACTCCCATGCCTTTTTTACGTTCTACTTTTCATTATTAACTTGCTTAACCGCCGATGATGGATTGCCCATAAAGGTAAAGCTGCTGTAATAATTTCATTTTACGTTCATCATTACCATGCTCAAGGGCGAGATCGTCGAGTTTGGCAAAGTAATCTGGTGCTCGGTGTTCTAATACCGTGCGGCAATGGTTCAGCCATTTCTGTTGCTCCGGCATGGACAGCAGATGTGGAAAGTTTCTAGCCCTGTAGCGGAAAAACAGTTCATTAAAACGTTCATCGGCGATGGCTAGATTGAGTCCGGCTAGTTGCTCGGGTGGCGTGGCCCGTAAAATATCAAAGTTAGCCTTGTCACCAGCGCTGAAGAATCCATCATAGATCATGGCATCGACATTGGTTGTTTTCGGGTATTCTCGTTCGGCCTGATATACCGCTACTACCGTGTCTCTTAGCTGAGCACATGCCTTTAGTTTTTTCAGGTTGGCGAGGCAGGCATTACGATCTATGCCGAGGCGTTCGGCATTTTCGGGTAACAGGGTTTTTGCCGGTGCAACAACGGGGCACTTGTTAATATGAATTAATTTCAGTGGCACTGGTGTTAGATCACCCAGTTCACTTTTAGCAGTGTAGAGGCGATCTCTGAGCTCATCTGCGCTCAGTTCAAGTAACGGCGTAACGTCTTGCGCCAAATCAACCACAATCACCGCATTGTTATTGCTTGGATGCCAGGCTAATGGCACCACCCAGCTGGTAAAGCCGCGGGCTGCACCAAACATACCGCTAACATGTACCAGTGGCGTCATGTTGATGATGTCGATAAGTGATTCGACTTTACGTTTGTTACGCAGGTTGAACAGAAAATCAAACAGCTTAGGTTGTTTTTCTTTCACCAGTTTTGCCATGGCGATGGTGGCGTAAACATCAGATGTTGCATCATGGGCATTGGCGTGTTCGATGCCGTTTGCTTTAGTTAATAATTCAAGGCGCATGCTCGGTAGACCGTCATCATTTTCTGGCCATACAATGCCTTCCGGGCGTAATGCATAACAAGCGCGCATCAGATCAATAATGTCCCAGCGAGAGTTACCGTCTTTCCAGGTATGGGCATAAGGGTCGTAGAAGTTACGGTAGAAGATGTTGCGGGTAACTTCGTCATCAAAGCGAATGTTGTTGTAACCAATAATGCAGGTGTTCTTCTGGCTAAATTGTGCTTCGATACGTTTGCTGAATTCGGCTTCGTTAACACCTTCTGCCTGGGCTTTCTGTGGAGTGATCCCGGTGATCAATGCCGCTTCGGGTGAGGGAAGATAATCATCTGACTGGCGGCAATAAAACATGTCAGGCTCGCCAATGACATTAAAATCCATGTCGGTACGGATGCCGGCAAACTGAGAAGGGCGATCAAGTGATGGACTTAATCCGAAAGTCTCATAATCGTGCCAGTAAAAAGTGGGTTGATCATCTGCTGTGTTGTTTGAATTGCTGTCCATTACTGCGCCTTAAAATCACTTAACGTGATGGGTTAACCATTGCCATTATTATAAACGATATTGATAGGGATGACTTCTGTTTATGCGGGATTAAGAAAACATAAGGCATGTTAATTCAATAATATTCAGGGTTTTGTTGGTTATCTACTAGCGTAAGGACATCGATCTAGAATACGTCGTTGTGAGATCCGATGCGGGCTAATTGTAATGTGTTTTCATGAATGCGATAGATTAAAACTAAATCCGGTTTTACGTGGCAGTCTCTAAATCCATTCCAGTTACCTGATAGAGGATGATCTGCATATTTAGTTTCAAGCAGTATACCTTTATGAAGCGTAGAAATAACATGGCCAACTTCAATAATCTCAGGAATGGACATTTTAGTAATTTTCTTGAAGTCTTTTTTAAATTGATTAGAATATTCAAGAAGTAGCATTGATAACCTTACCTTCAGTTAATGCTGAAATAAGTGTTGTGATGCTTTCTGATTTCTGGCCTTGGCCTTGTGATAGTTCATGGATAGCGTTTGCAGTTACAGCGTTAGGTTGCTTTGCTTTAATCTCAAAAGGGATGCCGCCATAATTAATCACTGCGCGGGCAAATAATTTGATTGCCTGTGATGGACTTAGACCAACTTCGTCACAAATGTGAGTGAAAGCTAATTTGGTTTCATGGTCAATGCGAGTTGTGAGCATTTCTGTTTTCATAATAGTTTCCAATGTATGCGTTTGTAATACATTGTAGTACAAAAGCAACTAAATGCACATGACAAGTTAATGAACTGAACAAAATTGCGGAGGCATCGATCATGAATAATCGCGATATCGGATTAGAAATTCTTGAAGGGTTAAATGAAACTAAGCAGTTCAATCGTGGTAGTACACAACTTAAAACGAATGAATTGTCTGAGCCATCTGAGCCCAAAATCATCAGGGCAAAACTTAAACTATCACAGTCTGAATTTGCCAGTTTGCTTGGTGTGAGCATGCGTACATTACAGGATTGGGAACAAGGTCGTAGAAATCCTCAAGGTCCCGCAATAGCACTATTACGTATTGCTGAACAGCATCCAGAAGTCTTTGCAGATCTGCACTGAAACATATAACGTTTAAAAATGACGGTTCAGTAATGAGGCAATACGTTCACATGGTTGCTTCATTATAAATCAAAAGCTAATATCACTCTCTTATACCTTGGCGTTGGGGGAAGCTCTCGTACCGTTTATACTACTGCTAATAGCATAGTTTCATTTAAGATCGCACATGGGGACACAGTGCGAACAACATTATATAATTTATCTGATAATGCCAACCCAAAAAAACACATCTGAAACGCTCAAAAAATCAGCATCTAAATTCACTTAATTCATACTTTACAGACATATTCCTCAGTAACTTAAGCTCTTTGCAGTATGATGTAAGACATAGGTATACAAAATAACAAATCTCATCATGGGGCTTTATGACAACGCCAGCGAAGAAAACACCAGTAACAAAAGCAGCTAAAAAAAACACCAAACAAGAGGTTGGTTTTGAAGAAGCATTATGGGACAGTGCCAATAAGTTACGCGGTAGCGTAGAGTCATCAGAATACAAACACATTGTATTAAGTCTTATTTTCCTTAAGTTTATCAGTGACAAGTTTGAAGCGCGTAAAAAAATCATTGTGACAGAATTTAGCAATGAGTATGTTGATATGGTGGACTTCTACACCATGGAAAACGTGTTTTACTTGCCGGAAGATGCACGTTGGTCATTTATTCAAATGAATGCCAAGCAAGATGATATCGCAGTCAAAATTGATAGCGCACTGCACAGTGTAGAAAAGAACAATAAAGCACTCGCGGGTGCATTACCAGATAACTACTTCTCACGTTTAGGGTTAGATGGCAGTAAGCTTTCTGCGTTAATTGACACCATCAACAATATTGAAACCATTGCGAGTGAAGGTGCCGACAGCGAAGTAAATGTCAAAAGTGAAGAAGATATTGTTGGCCGTGTTTACGAATATTTCCTGGGTAAGTTTGCTGCAACGGAAGGTAAAGGCGGTGGTGAGTTCTACACGCCAAAATCCATTGTTAACCTGATTGCCGATATGATCGAACCGTTCTCGGGCAAGATCTACGATCCTTGCTGTGGGTCGGGCGGTATGTTTGTCCAGTCGCTCAAATTTGTCAACAGCCATAACGGCAACCAAAAGAACATCTCAATTTACGGGCAGGAATACACCAACACTACTTATAAACTGGCGAAGATGAATCTCGCGGTGCGTGGTATTTCGGGTAATTTAGGCGATGTAGCAGGCGACAGCTTTTTTAAAGATCAACACCCCGATTTGAAAGCCGATTACATCATGGCAAACCCGCCGTTTAACCAAAAACAGTGGCGTGCTGAAAATGAATTAGTCGACGATGCACGTTGGGCGGGTTATCCAACACCGCCAACGGGGAATGCTAACTATGCGTGGATCATGCACATGATCTCGAAACTGAGTGAGCATGGCAGTGCAGGTTTTGTACTAGCCAATGGTTCAATGTCATCGAATACCAGTGGCGAAGGCAATATCCGCCAGAAGATTATCGAAAACGATCTGGTCGATTGCATGATCGCACTACCGGGGCAGCTGTTTTACACCACCCAAATTCCTGTTTGCCTATGGTTTATCAGCAAAGACAAAAAGGGCAATGACGAGAAGGGCATGTTAAAACGCCGCGACCGTCAAGGTGAAACCTTGTTTATTGATGCCCGAGAAATGGGAACCATGGTTAACCGCACCCTTAAAGAATTAACCAATACCGATATTGCCGAGATCACCAAAACTTACCACACATGGCGCGGTGAAACGGTGTTGAATACCGAGGATGAAGTACAAACCTATCAAGACCAAGCAGGCTATTGTAAATCAGCCACCCTTGCTGATATGAAAGCCAATGATTACGTATTATCACCCGGTCGTTATGTCGGTGCCGCTGAGATTGAAGATGATGGTATCCCCTTTGAAACCAAAATGAGTGAGTTAAGTAAAACCCTTTATAGCCAGATGGGAAAAGCGGAAGAGCTAGATAAAGCAATCCGTAAAAACTTGGAGGCGCTGGGTTATGGGGAGTGATTGGAAATCCTATACACTTGAATCTTTAGCCTCAACAGACAAGTCATCAATGTCAACAGGTCCTTTTGGCTCTGCAATCAGTTCTAAATACTTCCAAGAAGCTGGTGTTCCAGTTATTAGGGGAGGGAATTTAAGTGCAAATACATCTGAAAGAATGTCTGATGATGGTCTAGTTTTTATAAGTGAAGAAAAAGCGGGTGAATTTAAGCGTTCAACAGTAAAAAGTGGTGATTTGATTTTCACTTGTTGGGGCACCATAAATCAAGTTGGCTTAATCTCAAATGACTTGAAATATACTGATTATGTTATATCAAACAAGCAAATGAAAATTACCCTTGATAAGAGTAAGGCTGATCCCCTTTTTCTTTATTATATGTTTTCCGGCCCCCTAAAACAGGCTGAGATTCTACGAAATGCTATTGGTGCAGCTGTCCCTGGATTCAATCTAGGACAATTGAAAGAACATTTAGTGGTGCTACCAAGTCTGTTAGAACAAAAGAAGATTTCAAAATTTATCAATGGATTTGATAAAAAAATTGAACTCAACCGCCAAACCAACCAAACCCTCGAACAAATGGCGCAAACCTTATTTAAAAGCTGGTTTGTGGATTTTGATCCTGTGTTTGACAATCTGCTTGCCAAAGTAGATTTTAAGCTAGAAAACCTTGCCAGTGATTTCCCAGTTGAACTACTGAAAAAAGCCCAACAGCGTCTGCATGCCTTACAGGAACGAGTACTACAGCAGCGCACTTCACTGCCCAAAGGCAATAAAGACGCCGCTCTTTTAGAAAGTAGCGAGTTGCACGCTTTATTAGCAGGCTCTCAAAACAATAACCATTCCCACTTCCCCTGCGAGTTTGAATTTAGCGAGCCGCTAGGGTGGATACCGAAGGGGTGGGCGTTGTCTAATGTCGGCTGTATATCAGATAAAGTGTTTAGTGGGGGTACTCCGAATACCCGTATACCTGAATACTGGGGAGGGGATTTGAAGTGGTTTTCTTCAGGAGAAACTAGAAATAATTTAATTATAGATACTGAGAAAAGAATAACTGCTGAAGGTGTTGCTAATTCCTCAACAAAACTTTCAATTCCCGGTGATATTTTTATAGCTGGAGCAGGACAAGGACATACTCGAGGTCAGACATCCTTGAATACAGTTGAAACCTACTTTAATCAGTCTGTTGTCTGTATAAGAGTTAATGACAAGCGGTATAGTAACTGGCTATTTGAGAACCTTTTCGCTAGATATGAAGAAATGAGAGGATTATCAGATTCACACAGCATTCGTGGCAGTCTTACGACTAAGTTAGTATCCGGTATGAAGGTCTTACTTCCAAGCAATGAGTTGATCTGTGTGTTTGATGAGTATGCGAAAAACCTTTTTGTGAAAAATAAATTATTACTTGAAGAAATTTCAACTCTAACAAAACTCCGCGATACGCTATTACCGAAACTAATCTCAGGTGAATTACAAATCCCTGATGTCAAAGCATCCCTCTAGGAAACTTTATAATAGGGCCATGAATCTTGTATTACATTTTCAATAGGACAGTGCGATGACCGAGCTAAGTAATCCACAATTATTAACTGCATTACGAGCGTTGTTGCAGCATAGCCGCAGTACGCTGCAAAAATCTGTTAACAGTGCAATGGTGCTGACCTATTGGCAAGTCGGACAACTGATTGTTGAAGATGAACAGCAAGGTGAAAGTCGTGCTGCATATGGGAACCCGGTATTCCCAATTCGGAACGCAGTGCGTACCGAATTGAGCTGGACCCATTATCGTAAGTTAATTCGTGCGTAATGGCGGACGTTTTTATTTAGCATTCACAATTCGAGAGACAGTGTCTCTTGAATTGGACGTATAAAAATAATGGTTGCGTATAAAAGGTATTGTTTAAGATAAGGGAATAAATGAAATTCACTGAAGCCAAATTAGAGCAAGCGATTATTGAACTGTTAGGCGAGCAGGGTTACCCACACCTTAATGGTAGTGAGTTGCCTCGGGGTCATAGCGAAGTGCTGATCAAAGATGATCTCCGGGCATTTTTAAGCAAACGCTATCAGCATGCAGGTATTACCGACGGCGAGATAAACAGCATTATCCGTCAGTTGGAAACCTTGCCTGCAAGTGACCTGTACGACAGCAATAAAACCTTTTGTAAGTGGCTCAGTGATGGATTCCTATTAAAACGTGAATCGGGGAGTACCGCCGGCAGCGCATCTCAAAAAGATCTCTACATTCAGCTGGTGGACTACGACAATGTGAATGAAGTAGTGGCACAAAGCCTGTTGATTGAAGCAATGCCGGCATTAGATTTAGTCGCCGAAGAGAGTGTGAGTTATTTAACCGCTTCAAGTGCGGATGACAGTAATATCTATCGCATGGTTAACCAACTTGAAATTGAAGGCGTGCTGCCTCAAAATCTGGGCGAAAAACGTATTCCCGATGGCATCTTATACATTAATGGCCTGCCGCTGGTGGTATTTGAGTTTAAAAGTGCCATTCGTGAAGAGGCAACTATCTTTGAGGCCTTTGAGCAGTTAACCATTCGGTATCGTCGTGCTATCCCACAGCTATTTGTGTTTAATGCCTTGTGCGTGATCAGCGATGGGGTGAATAACAAAATGGGTAACCTGTTTTCCCCTTATCAGTTCTTTTACTCGTGGGGAAAAATTACCGGCAATGAATTGGAGGCCAAGGATGGGTTTAACTCCTTGCACACTATGTTGCAGGGGTTATTTGATAAAGCCCGGTTACGTGATGTGATACGTAATTTCATTTTCTTCCCTGACACGGGTAAAAATGAGATAAAAATTGTACCGCGTTACCCGCAATATTATGCGGCGAAAAAACTGTTTGAAAATATCAAATTGCATCAAAAGCCACTCGGTGATGGTAAAGGGGGCACTTATTTTGGTGCTACAGGTTGCGGCAAGAGTTTTACCATGCAGTTTTTATCACGCTTATTGATGAAAAGTGTCGAGTTTAAAAGCCCGACCATTGTGTTAATTACCGACCGAACAGATTTAGATGATCAACTGTCACAGCAGTTTGGCAATGCTAAAACCTATATTGGTGACCAAACCATTGAAACGGTACTCAGTCGAACACATCTACGCGAATTATTAAAAGGCCGTAATAGCGGCGGCGTGTTTTTAACGACGATTCATAAATTTACTGAAGATACTGAATTATTAACCGATCGCTGTAATGTGATTTGTATTTCTGATGAAGCGCATCGTAGCCAGGTGAATCTCGATCAAAAGATCACGGTGAGTGAAAAGGGTGTGAAAAAGACCTTTGGTTTTGCTAAATATCTACACGACTCATTACCCAACGCTACGTATGTTGGTTTTACGGGTACGCCGGTTGATGCCACCCTCGATGTGTTTGGGCAGGTCGTTGACTCATACACGATGACAGAATCAGTAAAAGACAAGATCACAGTGCGTATTGTCTATGAAGGGCGCGCGGCAAAGGTTTGTTTAGATAACAGCAAACTCGCGGAAATTGAAGCTTATTACAAAGCGTGTGAAGATTCCGGCAGCAATGAATTACAGATAGAAGAAAGTAAAAAAGCCACGACCAATATGAACGCCATTCTGGGCGACCCTGACAGACTTCGCGTGTTAGCTAAGGACTTTGTCGAACATTATGACAAACGCCTTGAGGAAGGCGCTACAGTTGCAGGCAAGGCGATGTTTGTGTGTAGCTCTCGCAGTATTGCTTATTTATTCTATCAAGCGTTAGAGGCATTACGTCCTGGGTGGTTTGAAGTGCTGGATACCGATCATGCCAATGGCTTATCTGACACCGATCGCCAACGCGCGATCAATGAAGGTCGTATCGCTGCACCATCAGAGCGGGTAAAAATGGTGATGACGCGTGGTAAAGATGACGTAGCGCGTTTGTACAACCTGCTCGGTAATAAAGATGAGCGTAAAGCGCTTGATAAGCAGTTTAAAAATGCCAATTCAAATTTCAAGATCGCCCTGGTCGTAGATATGTGGCTCACTGGTTTTGATGTGCCATTCCTTGATACGATGTATATCGACAAACCGATCCAAAAACACAGTTTGATCCAAACTATCTCGCGGGTTAATCGCCAGTTTGCAGGTAAAGATAAAGGCTTGGTTGTCGATTATATCGGCATTAAATCTGCGATGAATAAAGCCCTCGCGCAGTATTCAAAAACGGAAGAAACTAACTTTGAAGATGTGGCTGCCTCCGTAATCGAAGTAAAAAATCATTTAGACTTATTAAAGCGCGTGTTTCACCGTTTTGACAGTTCGCCTTATTTTAGTGGTGAAGCGTTACCACAGCTGAGCTGTTTAAATAACGCGGCTGAGTTTGTGTTACAAACTGAAAAAAAGCAAAAGCGCTTCATGGATATAGTGAAACGTTTAAAAGCCGCGTATGACATTTGTTGTGGCAGTGAGTTGATTAACGAGCGCGAACGGGATCTTATCCACTTTTATCTTGCTATTCGCTCCATTGTTTTTAAGTTAACCAAAGGTGATGCCCCCGATACCGCGCAAATGAATGCCAAAGTGCGTGAGATGATTGCGGACGCGTTGCAAAGTGATGGGGTTGAAGAGATCTTCAAGCTTGGTAATGACGAAGGTGGTGAGATTGATATTTTCAACGATGATTACATTGAAAAAATCAGCAAAATGAAATTACCGAACACCAAAATAAAACTACTGCAACAGCTATTAGCCAAAGCCATTGGTGAGCTAAAAAAAGTAAACCAGATACAAGGTATCGACTTTACTAAACGTTTCCAAGCCTTGGTTGAACGTTATAACGAGCGCAAAGAAGAAAGTGTGTTGGTGAGTGAGGTGCTGGACGAGTTTTCTGAAAGCATGGTCGATATGATTTACGGTGTGCAAGACGAAATGAACGCGGGTGATGCGTTGGGTATTGGCATTGAAGAAAAAGCCTTCTATGACGCACTTAAATCATTAGCGGTGAAATATGACTTCGATTATCCCGAAGATAAATTAATTGAACTGGCACAAGCCGTTAAAACCATTGTGGACGACAAAGCGAAGTTTACAGATTGGGATCACCGCGATGATATAAAAGCATCACTAAAAGTCGCGTTGATTTTAGTGCTCGCCAAGTTTGGCTACCCACCAATCAGTCGTGATGAAGTGTACAAAGAGATATTTGAACAAGCGGTAAATTTTAAGGCGAATCGGGCTGTTGCTTGATCCATCGCCATTGATTTTTGAGTTACTTAATTTCTGTATTTAAAAGGGATCAATAATGTTAACTGTAAAAAAAGCAAATCTAACTGATATTACTGAAATAGCAAAATTATATGAAGGTTACCTTACATTTTATGAAGTCGATACGACAAATAAAGATCCAGAAGCATTCCTAAAAGAGAGAGTAAAAAATAATGAATCTGCTATTTATTATGTGACAAATGAGAAGAATGAATATTTAGGATTTATGCAACTTTATCCGTTGTTCTGCTCGCTTGAGATGAAAAAAATATGGTTGTTGTATGACCTGTATGTTGATGTGAAATTCAGAAAAAATGGCGTAG
>JBLHNW010000015.1:0-19253 GCA_047622205.1 Paraglaciecola sp. | reverse complement strand
CGGGTCAACATGGTGTTGCAACCGCTTTAGCTTGCGCTTTAATGGGCTTAAAAGCACGTATATACATGGGTGCGAAAGACATTGAACGACAGGCTCCGAACGTCTTTAGAATGCGCTTAATGGGAGCGACAGTCATACCGGTAAATGCTGGGTCTGGCACCTTAAAAGACGCAGTAAATGAAGCGATGCGAGACTGGTCCGGTAGCTACGAGAATTCTCACTATTTACTCGGCACTGCAGCAGGTCCCCATCCCTTCCCAACTATCGTACGCGAGTTTCACCGCATGATAGGTGAAGAAACCCGCGCGCAGATAATGGAAAAGGAAGGCCGTTTACCGGATGCGGTTGTCGCCTGTGTTGGTGGTGGTTCAAATGCCATCGGCATGTTTGCTGATTTTATCGATGAGCCCAGCGTCAGATTAGTCGGCGTGGAGCCTGCCGGAAAAGGTGTACACACCTCCGAACATGGCGCAGCAATTGGCAAAGGAACGAAAGGTGTACTTCATGGTGCGTATAGCTACATCATGCAGGATCAAGACGGGCAAATTGAAGAGTCCTATTCGGTTTCTGCTGGATTAGACTACCCGGCAGTTGGCCCCCAACATGCGCATTTACATGACATTGGCCGTGCCGAATATGTTTCGATAACTGATCAGGAAGCACTAAACGCATTCCAGCTACTATCCCGCAAGGAAGGAATTATTCCGGCACTGGAATCTTCTCATGCACTTGCCCATGCTCTTAACATGGCTGATGAGGCTGAAGAAGAAAGCATTATAGTGGTTAATTTATCTGGTCGTGGTGACAAAGACTTGGCCCACGTCCACAGCATTTTGGGAGATCAGAAAGATGACCAATAACATAGACAGATACGCACAAATGTTCGACCGTTTGAACAGCAAAAATCAAGGTGCCTTTGTCCCTTTTGTAATGCTGGGTGATCCAGACAAAAATACCTCGTTTAACATCATCAAAGCATTAGTCGAAGGCGGCGCAGATGCCCTTGAACTCGGTATCCCCTATTCTGATCCCATTGCAGACGGCCCAACTATCCAACAAGCCAGTATTCGTGCATTAGGCACTGGCATTCGCCCATTTGATTGTTTTGATATTATCGCTCAGATACGCGAAGCCTATCCGAATATTCCAATAGGCTTATTGCTGTACAGCAATCTAGTCATTAAACCGGGCGCGGAGAAGTTTTATCAAGATGCTGCGAATGCGGGCGTCGATTCGATTTTAATTGCCGATGTGCCATTGCGTGAAGCTGACAGATTCATCGCAGTAGCAGAACAGTGTGGCATCAAGCAAATACTCATTGCACCGCCAAACGCAAGCGATGACACTTTGGCAGAAATCGGTCAAAAATCCCAAGGTTACACCTACTTACTGGGACGTGCTGGCGTAACAGGAGCAGAAACTGCAGTCAGCATTCCGGCGGGTGAATTGATTGACAAACTAACAAAGTTTCAGGTTGCCCCACCATTATTGGGTTTTGGTATATCCACACCTGAGCAAGTTTCTGAAGCGATTAAATCTGGAGCGGCGGGAGCGATTTCCGGTTCAGCGACTGTCAATATCATCGCCGCTTATTTAGAACAGCCTGAGGTCATGCTACAAAAACTCAAAGAGTTTGTTCAGCAAATGAAACAAGCAACATATAAATAATCTCAACTCGGTTTAATAAGTAGATCAATCTTGGTTTAGTGCTAAAAGAGGCAAATCCAGAGTTCTGCGGATATGCCTCTTTGTTAACTTGGTACGTATAGAGTTTTGAGCGACAGCAGATTTACTTTTTTGCACAATACACGAACGAAAAAAAGTTAGGTTTTATTGAAAATGGATAGTGGCAATATATACCCATGCCACCTCAAAATGACGGATTCAGAGTTTGAGATAGCATGGGTATAGACCAATAGCATTTTGATAATCATCGGATTTTGCTAGAAGTCCGATGAATCATTGATTCGATAACAGCAAAATCAACCACACTGTTTTTGCCATTCTCCTTAGCATAGTACATGGCGGTGTCAGCTTCTGAAATTATGCTGGTTAAATCATCTTTATCGACGATGAGTTTGGTACTGATACCAGCAGAACAAGTGACATTAAATGATTGTTTGTTTGGTGGACTGATGACCAAACTTGCGACGGAAGCATTAATTTTTTCAGCCAAAAGATTAGTGTTCTTTTCATTTTTACCTATTACTATAAACTCCTCTCCTCCCAAACGAATTAATATTTCATCATCCAGTTGAGAAGATATGATTTTCGTCACTTCCTTTAACACGATATCGCCATACTCATGACCAAATTCATCATTTACTTTTTTGAAATCATCTATATCCAACAATAGTAGAAAACATACCATAGGTTGAGCATATAGTTTTTCAGCATATTCTTTAAATAGGTATGTGCGATTAAAGCAATCACAAAGCACGTCTTTAATAGACAGACGATAGGTTAGACTATTCTTTTTATATAATCTGTAATACAAAATCAAAATAAATAAGATCAAAATACTGATAATGAAAAGAACTAACTTGACTTGCTGCCCTTCTCTGAATTGCTGTTTAAGTAGAATGTCTTTAAATTCATTTTGTTGTTCAAAGTTTTTTAATGCTTGCTCTATTTCAGCATTCTTCAGCTGCTTTTCTAAAGTTAGAATACGTTGATTAAGTTTATTTTTGTCTAAACTTAAGAATATTTCAGCATAGCTTTTGTAGTTAATAAAAGCCGATTCGAAGTCTTGTTGTTTCTCGTTTATAGAAGAAAGTGTTAGGTGAGCACTTTTTACTTTATCCTTCAATTTTAAGGTTTTAGCACTATTTAAGGCCTTTGTTGCTAACTCCTTAGCTATAATTAAATCGTTATTAGCGACTGCCAATCTACTCAAGCCGAGCAGCGCTCTGATTTCAAGAGCCTTATTTTCAGTCTCTATTGTTGTTATATAGGCCTTATTGAGAGAAATTTCTGCTTGTTCAATTTGCATAAATTTTAAATATATCTCTCCCAATTGAATATTTACTTCAGCGATTGAGGCAGGCTTATTCAGTTTTTCAAACAAAACCAGAGCACTTAGAGCTGCCTCCTTAGCCTCTAACAAATCATTCAGTTCAAAATATATAACCGCAATGTTCACCAAAGATGTCGCAATGCCCAAACTGTGATTTATTGACCTCTTTATCTCCAGACTTTTATTGTGGTAGACAAGCGCATTTTGAAATTCATATATTTCTTGATAGGCTGCCCCAATATTATTCAAAGAAGCAGCTATACTTTCCTTATTCCCCACTTTATTTCTGTATTTCAAGCTCGTAAAGAATGAATCAATTGCTTTAGAAAAATCCCCCTGATGCCAGGCAATAACTCCGAGGAGATTGTATATATCACCTCTATCCTCATCGTCGCCATGACTATCAACCAAAATTAAACTTTGCTTTGCCAAACTCTCTGCTTTACCGATATTTCCTATCCGGCTATACACCCAAGCAAGTTTATAAATCAGTTTCATTTCTAACTGAGTATCTGGCGTTTGTTTAAGTAGTTCAAAGGCTTGATCCGCTAATGCTTTTGTTTTAACGGGGTTGTCATCGGCATGCAAATAAACATCATTAACTATCTGTTGAATGTCTTTGCTCGAACTGTTTTCTGCAGCTGTGGCTAAGGGTAAGCACAAAAAAACTAAACAAGTCAGGTAAATACAGCGAGGAATCATAGAGAATTAATTACCAACAGCGCGTGAAAAAAACAAAAGATGAGTATGCTTACTTTTAGAAAGAATAGCTATCCCCTAGAATGTGAAGTTGAATATTGTATATACTGAGTGGTTTTTGATTCTGCATATTCTAGCCATCCATTTAACGCATACTGTTACCTGGCATTAAAAGTTTGTAAGTTGTGCAATCAAGAGATATTCACGTTTAAATATGTTTATGGATCTCAATCCATTAAATAAAAATTCAGCAAACTTGGTGCATACTTGTGCACTTGAAAATAAAAACGATTAACTCATTGTATTATAAGGATTTTAGCATGTGGTATATGATCTATTCCGAAGATATAGAGGATAGTTTGGCCTTACGTAAACAAGCCCGTCCTGCGCATTTAGACAGATTACAAAAACTTACAGATCAAGGGCGCTTGCTTGTCGCCGGTCCCTGCCCCGCAATAGACAGTGAAGACCCCGGCGAAGCGGGATTTAGCGGTTCCCTGGTGGTGGCTGAATTTACCAGCTTAACTGAAGCCCAAACATGGGCCGACTGTGATCCATATATTGAAGCAGGTGTTTATGCCAAAGTAATAGTAAAACCATATAAAAAAGTACTGCCTTAGCAAATAGCGATTAAGCGGACAAACTGACGAGCCATGATACAAATCACCACTGCCATTCAACTAGGCGACAATGAAGTTGATTTAACTGCCATTCGCGCCATGGGTGCGGGAGGTCAAAACGTCAATAAAGTTTCCAGCGCCATTCATTTACGTTTTGATATTCGTGCCTCTTCATTGCCTGAGTTTTATAAACAGCAACTACTGAACAGCAAAGACAGTCGTATTACACAAGAAGGAGTTCTGATCCTCAAGGCTCAGGCCCATCGTACTCAGGAAATGAATAAACAAGATGCCTTAGACAGACTCGCCAAGATTATTCGCCTGGCTGGAATTGTACAAAAGGCCCGACGCCCGACAAAACCAACTAAGGGTTCGCAACTCAGGCGTATTGAAGGTAAGAAAAAATCGGGTAAAACCAAAGTCTTACGTAAAAAAGTGGATTATTAGCGAGTTATACTCATATTACCTCGAAATAGCGAATTCAGAGGGACTAGGCTACTTCATTTCAAGACATACTATTGAGAGAGTGTCTTGACCATTTTGACTTAGACACACCAGTCTGCAAACAGTCACTTTGCCTAAATGGCTTTTCATTCCCGCAGAAACTTAAATTTTCTATGCAAAGGCATATATTAGAGTAATTCATTTAGTATTTACCTCATCTGCCGATAACTCCTTCGGAGTTGGGAGATAATTTATGTATTCAAATTTAACGCGTATCCTAAATAGCAGGCAGGTGATATTGGTAGCGATCCTGACATCTGTTATGACATTTTCAGGTTGCCTGCAGAGTAATGCATCAGAAGGCTTTCTTGCTGGTTTTAACCAAACTAGATCGACTCCGAGTGATATTTCAGAAAATACTATTGAGTTGGTAAATGATGTATTCAATAAGTCATTTTTAGGCGGAGACTGGCGTTATAAAGGAGCATCAGAGAAAAACGGTGCAATCAATGTTTACATCCAAATTCCGCAGGATCTGGATATGAGCGTTGATGCTCAAAAGAATTATCTTAAACAAGCTATTTGTCCTTCAGCACAACATCAAGAAATGTGGTCCGAAATCCAAAGCATACCTCTATATGTGCATGTTTATACTCATACTCAGAAACGCACCGTATTTTCTGGATGCACAAACCCTATTGTGTAATTTCTGGACAGGCAGCTCAAAAAAACCACAAACTCAGCCGCTTTCTGCACTATTTACTGCTAAGGCGCTTTTCCCAATTCCCTTCATGTTCGTTTTCGCAGTTTTCTTCACTATCAAAACGCACATTTTTTCGTGCGTCCTTTAGCAAAATTCCTGCTTTCAACAAATTGTTGTGAATGAGTTTTCGTAAATAAATATCCTCTTCCTTCACATGGGCATTATTTAACGATTGATTGCTATCAAACACACAGGTTATCGCCAAACTGCCAGGAAAGTTATCGTAGTTGGCTGTATGTGTTAACCACTCAAAACCTTCAATATTTTCTTTACCTGTTTCACAGGCTTTAGTCAGCGCTTTGATGACATTGCTATCTAGCTTTTTAACAGTTTTTTTCATACTTATAGCATCTCTGAATAACGATTGAGCTTACTCATAAGTACACAGATAGGCCGTATTTCCAGCAACTTTAACCTGGAAAATTTGATTGGCAGCCACTTTAAATGCTTCGCCTGCGGCGTAAGTAACCCATTGTTCAGTCTCGGGTAACAACACGGTTAGTGCCCCACTTATTACCGACATCGTTTCTTTTTGTTGAGTAGCAAACTCATATTCCCCCGCCAACATAACACCAACTGTCGCGGGCAAGGTATCTGTCTTATAGGCGATCGATTTTACCTTACCATCAAAATATTCGTTTACTTCAAACATACCGGTTCCTAGCTAATCATTAATTGCAGGCTAATTTACCATCTTGAACATTTCAAACAAACATAAGAACGTCGAAAACTAGTAACAAATAAATATTTTTAACTTTATTTGTACTCTCCGTCGGCCAGAACTAATGGCGTTTTAGTTATTTTTCCCTTAGGCAAAGCCATCTTGTTATATTTTCGCTTCAATAGTTCAGTTATCTGCACTAGTCTAGAGCTTATTAACGCCAACTTAATAAAGACTTTAGATGATTATCCAAAACCATATAGAAGATATAAATACTGCCACCGGGATCATGCGAACCACAGTATTTCGCCCCTTAGACGAGGGCAAATATCCTGCGATTATTTTTTATTCGGAAATATTTCAACAAACTAGTCCGATTACTCGCAGTGCACAAATCATGGCAGGTCACGGATTTGTTGTCTTGGTACCAGAAATATTTCATGAGCTCAATCCCATGGGCACCGTGTTGGCCTATGATGACAGCGGCAAAGACAAGGGTAACGCCGACAAGTTTACTAAACCATTGGAAGCCCACGACAGTGATACTGTGGCAATGATCGATTTTGTTAACCTCCAACCATACTGCAACGCAATGGTTGCCAGCATGGGAGTCTGTATTGGCGGTCATTTGGCTTTTCGAGCAGCACTAAACCCGGCATTAAAAGCAGCTTTTTGTTTATATCCTACCGATATTCATAGCAACACTTTACCTTGTGCAGAAAACAATGACTCACTGAGCAGATGCAGGGATATTCAAGGTGAGCTAGTTCTGATTTTCGGTAAACAGGATCCCCATGTTCCGGCCGAAGGGAGAGATTTAGTCCGTCAACACATGCAAAAATGTGAATTAAATTTCAACTGGCTTGAATTAAATGCGCAACATGCCTTTATGCGAGATGAAGGTGAAAGGTACGATGCCTCCCTTGCGCTGCAGTGTTATCAGATGGCCGTAGAGCTATTTCATCGCTGCTTACGCTGTTGAGCAACGAATAACCGTGCTATGCGTTGATGCATCGAATTTATCGGATTGATCCAGTTGTAAACCTGTGGAGTAGTGACATTATGATTATTTACACATAACTAGAGTGATAGCAATGAAACTCCGTTTACAAGTACTGCTAATAGTATTGTTATCACTTAGTCATATTGGCCAATTAGCTTTGGCAAACAAATATGCTATTGGGACTGAAATTGACAATGACAAATTTAGAGTACATGGCCTCTCTTCTTTTGCAGATGAAGATAAAGACAAAATATCTCTGTGGCTGACAAAAGGGGTTAATGCTACTCGCGCAACAATTGGGGTTTATCCGCGCCCTCTTGACCTATATGTGTACCCGAAAAAATCTAACCAACCTGTGCCATGGGCGCACACCAGAAGAGACAATCTAGAAAGTATTCATTTTTACATCGACAGTCGTTTTCCTCTAAAGAAATTTGTCGATGATTGGACGATATATCATGAGATCAGTCATTTGGCTTTACCCTACCTCGGCTCTGAGTATTCTTGGTTTTCTGAGGGTTTTGCCAGTTTTATGCAATATCAGATAATGGCAGAAATGGGACTTTTAGAAGGGACGTTAAAGCAACGCTATGAAAAAAAGATTAGCCCACACCTGCGCTGGTTTAACAGCGATTTGACCGCGTCGTCAATCGCCAAACGCCTCATGTCAAAAAGAAATTATCCTGCCGCTTACTGGGGTGGAGCATGGTTTTTTGTACTAGCGGATCAGCAACTAAGACAGAAACACAATGTCACACTGAATATGTTGATTGAACAATATCAAGATTGTTGTCGCTTAACAGATGAAAGCATCCAGGATGTTGTTGCCTCATTTGACAAATTAATTGATGACCCCCTTTTCACCACCCTGCTCCATCGTTTTGAAAACCAGTCCGCACGTGAGGTCTACCCAGAGGAGTTCACTTCAGAGTAGATCTGGGAGTTTTTAGCATTGTTTACGTAACCGGAGTTCAGGTTACTATACCCAAAGGTTTTGGAACGACAATAGATGTCACAGTAAGCTTTTTCTTTGCAGGAAAAATTGTAAAAGAAAACCTATACTGAAAAAGTTTGGATTTTTTAGCGCCGTAATAGATCCAGAAAAACCTAATCCCTTATAAATGATAAGGGTAATCAATAATAAAAATTAGTAAAAGGAAAAACATGAATTCTTATTTAAAGCTAAAAAACAATCTTCTGACGCTGTTTAGCGCGCTACTTGGCGCCGTGATTATCATCTCCTCAGCCCACGCGTCGGAGCTCAAGCTCACTGCTTCTGATGCAGTCCCAGGTGACACTTTCGGACTGTGGCTTTCAGTCAATGATGACGTGGCGATCGTTGGCGCACCGGTTGGCTGCCCGGGTGGCTACTGTAGTGTGGGGATGACTCCTGGGCCAGGTTCAAAAGCATACGTATTCAGATTTGATGGACAGACTTGGATCGAAGAAGCGATACTAAATCCTTCAGATGAAACAACACGATTCGGATTTTCCGTCGATATCGACGGGGATCTTGCAGTAGTAGGCGCAACACTCGATAACGAACTTGGTAATGGTGCCGGAGCGGCTTATGTCTATCGACGCATTGGCTCGACTTGGGTACAGGAGGCCAAGTTGCTTGCAGCGGATGGCGCACCTGGCCATCAGTTCGGAATTCCGGCCCGCATCGATGGAGATACTATCCTTGTTGGTGCCCACCAGGACGATGCAAATGGCGCCCGATCCGGCTCTGCCTACATCTTTCGCTTTGAGAATGATCAGTGGGTACAAGAAGCTAAACTTTTGCCTGATGATTCAGCGAGCAGACAAACATTTGGTAACGCCGGAGATATTGAAGGCAATCTCGTTGTCGTCGGTGCCCTGCGAGATGACGAAATGGGAGCAAACTCTGGAGCAGCCTACCTATTCCGTCGCAACGGTTCAGTATGGACTCAGGACGTCAAGTTGGTCGCTACCGTCCCGGAAAATGGAGCGAATTTCGGACGTTCGGTGGCATTATCCGACGACACATTGGTGATTGGCGCACAGTGGGATGACGAGGGTGGAGAAGACGCCGGCGCTGCATATATATTCCGCCATGACGGCACCCGATGGTTCGAAGAAGCAAAACTCATTGCGTCGGACACGGCTCAGGATAGCTGGTTCGGCTTTGCCGTCGGCGTGTCAGGTGATGTTGCTGTCGTAGGGGCCCACAGAAAAGATGACGAGCAAACCGAATCAGGTGCAGTCTATGTCTATCGTTTCATCCTCGGTGAATGGGTCGAGGAGCATAAACTCATCCCTGCTAATATTTCTGACGGCGACAACTTTGGTTGGAGTGTCGGCGTCAGCGGTTCATGGGTTATGGGAGGTACGCCACTAGACGACGACATCGGAATGGCAGCCGGAGCCGTTGTTGCGTTTGACCTTGAGGAACCTGTGGATGGCATGGAAATCGACTGCGAAGACATCCGCAGATTCACCGCAAGCTGTGGCACAAACAGAGTAATCAGGGGAGTAGTGCAACTAGAGGATTCGACACATGACGATGAAACGATAGTCTTCGCAATCGACGAATTGGAAACAGAGGTTACAATAAACGGAAATCGGGCTACCTTGAACCGCAGGAGTACAACGGGCAGCCATGTAATATCACTGTTAGATCCAGCACAATGTCTGGCTGATATTACTGTGAATTGTCCTTAATACACATTTAAGCACGTCGGAACACAAGATGTTCTATACCCATGCCACCTCAAAATGACGGATTCAGCGGGAGTTTAAAGTAAGTTGGATATAGGATGACGGTGTATCAATAGCCGTCATCCAGGTACGTGATTTATTCAGAAACAAATTCAGCTTTTTGGGACAATATCCAACGGTCAATCTTAGCTTCCAGTATTGGCATTGGTAAAGCACCATCGATTAACACCTGAGTATGGAATTTCTTCACATCAAAACGTTCACCCAATGCCATTGCCGCTCTGTTACGAAGCATACGAATATGTCGCTCTCCGACTTTGTAGCTGACCGCCTGACCCGGCATCACAATATAACGCTCAACCTCTGCTTCAATATCGCTAAGCGCTAGAGAAGAGTTATCACGCATAAAGTCGATTGCTCGCTGGCGTGTCCAACCAAACGCATGCAAACCAGTATCTACCACCAAACGCATGGCTCTAAGTTGTTCGTCAGATAAGCGGCCATACCACATGTATGGGTCTGTAAATAAGCCTAACTCCTTGCCCAAACTTTCTGCATACAACGCCCAGCCCTCAGCAAATACTGTAAAACCACCAAATTTTCGAAACTTGGGTAAACCTTCAACCTCTTGTTGAATAGTTATCTGAAAGTGGTGGCCTGGAGACGCTTCATGAATACTCAATGTTTCCATCAAATATTTAGGTTGTGCCTTGAGGTTAAAAGCATTGATATAGAATATCCCAGGTCTTGAACCATCCGGTGCTGGGCCCTGATAACTGGCACCTGCAGACGATGCAGCTCTGAAGGCCTCGACAGGACGCACTTCATAATCGGCTTTAGGGAACACTTCAAATAACATTGGCAGACGTTGGTTAATTTTGTCTTTAACTTCGGTGTAGCCTCTGATTAGTGATTCTTCGGAATCAAAAAAGAACTGCTCATCCGTGCGAAGAAATTCGAAAAAGGCGGCTAGATCACCCGAAAATCCAACTGTTTCCTTAACCTTTGTCATTTCAGCCAATATGCGCGCAACTTCTTGCTTACCAAAGGTGTGAAGTTCGTCAGCACTGAGTGGTAAGGTAGTATTGGTTTCTATTCGATATTCATACCAGCTTTTACCATTTGGCAGAGCAGACAGACCAACTGAGCCACGTCCCATTGGCGCATATTCATCCCGCATAAAGTGATACACGCGGCTATAGCTTGGAATGATTACCTCGCTGATCATTTTCATATAAGTGGCTTTAATCGCAGCTTTTTCTGAGCTATCGATTGTTTGGTTATCATCAAGGTTTTTGAGCGGTCCGTAAAAAACACTCGTGGTAATATCGTCGACTAAATGAGTAAGTAATTGCGGTAACACCTTTGCAATCAGGGGTTTAGGAAGTACGATATTTTTTTGTGCTCCCTCACGCATGGCAATGATGCTGCTATCCATATACACCGCGAAACCATCAGCTCGCTTGATAAAATTTCGATAATCTTCCGCAGTATTGAAAGGTTGTGCACTGCTTCCTGAGCCTAAAGCAGCAAAATAGGTATGTGCCCCTCCCATCTGATGCAGAGGGATCAGATGCCCTGGAAATTTGTCCCCTTCAATGGCTATTTTACGATCACGTAAAAAAATCTCATAACTTAGTAAATCCTGACCAGACAATTTGGCTTTGTTGATCCCCTCAATGGCTGATAAGTAACGATGTTCAAACGCTAGTCCTTTAGCCAGATTAATGGGTGTAATTGGCGGACTAAACTTATCGTTATACTTGTACTCGCCCACAAAAGTCGCATAAACAGGATCCATTTCCAGACTTTCCACAAAATAATTATCCAGCACACTCGCCAATTTAGTGGATTCATCTCGTAAGTCTTGCTCTGAAAATACCGCATCTACAACTTGTGGTTGCTCATTGACACTTTGTGTCTGACATCCACCAAGTCCAACCACTGTGCTGAGCAAAGCGGAAAGTAATATAAGTTTCATAATAGGTTCTCGTTTAAATAAAGTTTGTTAATCACTTTTAATAAGGTGAAATTGAGTTTGCCGACCATCGAGATAAGCCACTCCCAGTTTATCAAAAAATGCCTCTTCCTCAAGCATAATACGTATTTCCTTGTTCCACTGAGGAACAAACGTCGCAGCGTTTAACTCAATTGAATAGGCTGTATTGTAATGCAATGGATAATCGCCCTGGATCGGCACACCGCCCTGTGAATCCCACATACCTAAAGTTGTGCCTGCAGCATGGCCATGATAACCAATGGGATGGGTATAGATAGAGGGCTTGATACCTTCAGCGATAGCTTGTTTACGAGACATCAATAACACTTCGTTACCCGTGCGTCCTTGTTTGAAATTTGCAGTAAAAATATCTTGCAAGCGATTAGCGTTACGCAAGGCCTGTTGCAGATAATCTGGAGCCTTTACTTCATCCGGTTTTAGCACGTATGCATGTTGTTGTTGATCAGAATTTAGTCTTAAGTAATTTATGCCAAAATCCACATGTAGTAAATCACCAGGTTCTATTACCTGGCTTTTTAAACCCTTACTAAATGCCTTGAGATGATTGAATTTTTTATTGTTGCCTCGTTGAATTGATACCGTAGGATGAAACCAGGTTTGCAGCTTCAAGCTTAAAACTTTGTCCCTTAGCCACCACACAACATCATCTGTCGTTGTGCTGTTAGGCAAAATAACTTGATTGGAAAATGCTTCGGCTATAACTTGATGACCAATTTTTATTAGTTGAGGATAAACTGCCATTTCCATCGCGCTGCGAGTTTCTAACCAGGCGATAGATAGTTTTTCTGCAGAGACAATCTTGTCTTTTTGTGCTCCGTTCAGGGCCAGGATAAATTCTTCATTTTCAGTCGCGGTAATACCATCCGCGAGGGCGAAGTGTTTTGATTTGTTAATCCCTATTTGTTTGGGATTTTTTTGCTTGATTAACTTGGCCAAACTATCCCATTGATCCGGTTGCTTTTCTTTGTCCCAAGATTTTCTGAACATACTATCAACGTTGTATCTAGCCACCGCCAGGCGCTCTATCGGTTTATCTGCACCAGGATCAAACAGCACCAATATCGTCCGTCTGCGCGCCGATAACCAATTTGCCGGCAACATCGTTTTTAGCACTGGATCTTCATTGTATTCCCGAGAAATTAACACCCACATGTCGATGCCTTCCCGGCGCATCAATTTGGGTAGTAAGTTTTCCAGCCTATCTTCTAAGATTTCATTAATAAGCTTTGCCCTTTCGCGCATCGGCAAAATATCCGGCTGAGCCTGCACACTCACCATCAACATCCAAGCCGCGAGAAATATTATAGATTTCATTAGTCGTCAAATTTTCAAAAAATAATATGTTCCTAGCATTTGTTAAATTACGATGATTTACAAGTGCTTAAAGAATTTTAATCATTAGTCAAGGACAACGACTAGCGTTACACTTAGGGCAAAGAATAATAATGTGTAATTTATGAAAAAACATATTTACGTGGCATATACTGGCGGCACAATTGGCATGCGGCCGTCTTCCCAAGGGTTTGTGCCTGCAGCAGGATTTTTATCCGAAACTCTTGCCAACATGCCAGAATTTCATCGCAGCGAAATGCCGCTTTTTACCATTCATGAATACGATACTTTGATTGATTCTTCAGATATGTCGCCAAACGACTGGCAACAGATCGCATACGATATCTATCAACATTATGACGAATATGATGGTTTTATCATATTACATGGTACAGATACGATGGCCTATACCGCGTCTGCTCTGTCTTTCATGTTGGAAAACTTAGGTAAACCAGTCATCGTCACAGGCTCACAAATTCCGCTCGCGGAGTTACGTTCTGATGGTCAGGAGAACTTATTAAACGCTTTATATATTGCTGCAAATTACCCTATTGCTGAAGTGTCATTATTTTTTAATAATCAATTGTTTCGGGGAAATCGCAGCCGTAAAGTGGATGCCGATGGATTTAACGCGTTTGATTCCCCCAATTTTCCTGCATTGTTAAAAGCAGGAATCAATATTGAAGTTAAAGCGGGTAAACTTGGTATTATCCCTGAGAAAAAATTACACATTAGCGAGATTAGTGCTCAGCCGATTGGCGTGGTGACTTTATATCCAGGTATAAGCTCAGACGTTATTCGCAACACCTTACAGCAACCGGTTAAAGCGCTTATTTTATTGAGCTTTGGCGTCGGAAATGCTCCTCAGACCCCTTCTTTCCTGGCAGAATTAGAGCAGGCTAATCGACACGATATTATTGTTCTAAACTGCACCCAGTGTCTGCGCGGCAAGGTTAATATGACTGGTTATGCTAATGGTCATGCTCTGCGCGAGGTGGGCGTGGTTAGCGGGGGAGATATGACACCGGAGGCTGCTTTGGCAAAACTACATTACTTATTAAGTAAGAATCTGCCTGTAGGTCATATAAAAAGGCAACTTGTCGCCAACTTACATGGTGAGTTGAGCGTTTAATTAGATAAATTTAAGACATAAAAAAAGCAAACCTGGTGGTTTGCTTTTTTGATAGTATTTAAGCGTAAATTTAGCTGAACGTTATCAGCTAATTAAACTGGCTTAAAGTACTACGATGTTTTCAGCTTGAGGACCTTTTTGTCCTTGAGTTACTTCAAACTCAACTTTTTGGCCTTCAGCCAAAGTTTTGAAGCCAGTACCAGTAATTGCACGGAAGTGAGCAAAAACGTCAGGACCGTTTTCTTGTTGAATGAAGCCGAAACCTTTAGATTCGTTGAACCATTTAACTGTGCCAGTTGTAGTAGCCATAGTCTTTTCCTATATATCAAGAGTAATTAAAACCTCATATGAGGCGATTATGCTGAAGTGTGTTGCTATTACTTATGATTTACAAGACGAGGTACTGCTTTGGAACGTCGAAACAATGTGCATAAATATCAAACTAACTTTCAAGCGCGGCTAGTATAGCTACATAACCTCCAAGGTCAACTATTTTTAATTAATAACTGGTCTAACAAGCCCCGTGGTATCAATAGCTTAGATGTTGCAAGCCCTACTATGAAGTAGTATTTAAATGTTAACAAATTGAACACATTTAAAACCAAACTGCGGCATTTCTATTCCACTATACAAGGTATTTCTTAGCAAACATCGCTAACAGACTAACGAATGTTTATTGAGCAACAGACGATTTAATATATAAATCAAAACCTTAACTTTAATTAAAGATTGGCTGATATTCAGGCGTATTTGGTGGGCTTAATCCAGGGAGGTAATTTTTTGAGAAATATAGAGGCATTAGAATGTTAACTGAATGCAAATACCTGACTCAAAACCCCATAGATTTAACATCACTTTGTGAGGATGCTGGGTAACTTTCACCCACTTAGCCAATGCTTATAAAAAAGCGCCTAATGCTGCAAAAGACTCTCAACAAGCAACAATGTTAGCAATACTTGGGAAAAAAATGGCGAGACTAATATTTGGAGTGATCAATTCTGACTGAAATAATAATTGTCATCCCAGCCAGACGATTACATTTTTTTAGCTGAAACCGGGATTAACAGAACAGCGGAAAACAAAGCCATTATGGCTGCAAATGTAAAAGCTAATTCGGCTCCCTGCCCCTGATCCCATAACCATCCTGCAGTATAATTACCAAATGCACCGCCAATTCCAAAGGCAATACTGATATAGATCGCTTGCCCGCGACTTTGGAATTTTTGACCAAAGTGCTGGTGAATAAACTGGATGGAAGCCGCATGTGTCATGCCAAAACTAAAGGCATGCAATATTTGGCTTAAAAGCAACACCATTAGTGATTCGGCCAAAATTGCCAACAGATACCAGCGCAGAGCAGTTAGTAGGATACTGAGGATTAAAATCCATTTTAAGCCAAAGAATTTGATTAATTTTCCAGCCAGAATAAATATGATCACTTCGGCTGCGACTCCAAGGGCGATAAATCCCCCCGTTTGTTCTCCTGAGTAACCCAAATCACGGGCATATAACGCAAAAAAACCATAATAGGGGCCAAAACTGATCTGTAAAAAAAGCGCCGACAAAATAAAACAAACAAAGACCCAGGAGCGCATTTTTCCCCAGATTGAAGCCTTGTCCTGTACATCGACTGTGCGAGCATCAGGTTCTTTTAAAAATAAGCTGAATACGAATATAGCGAACAGCACCACAACGCTGATGTAAATAGGAGCTTCAGAAGAAAAAACATCAATCATCTTACCGGCAAATACTGTTAGTAAAATAAAACCAATGCTGCCCCACAAGCGAATGTAGCTGTAACGACTTGGATCACTCTTGACACAATTTAATGTCAAAACTTCGATCTGCGGCAAAATTGCCGTCCAAAACATCATCATTAATGCAAAACTTAAGGTCAAAAGCCAAAAACCATCAACAAAAAATATTAAACAAAAGGTGACAACCGTTAAAAAACTGCCAATCCTGAGAACTGTCAAACCTTTGCCTGATTTGTCAGCCAACGACGCCCACAAATTAGGACCGATAATACGCGACAAAGTGATCAGCGCAAAAAGCTCACCGATTTCCACCGACGAGAATCCCCTACCATCCAGAAATACACCTAGATAAGGCACCAAAACACCAAGTTGACCGAAATAAAATAAATAGGTGAACGACAATAATATTAAATTGGATTTAGCTAACGCTGGGTGAGTAGAAGTCAAGAGAATGGTTCAGTGCTGATGATACCCACGTTACCTGAAAATGCAGCTAACGTGAGCACAAATAGACCTTAGGCCTGACCGGGAATTATAGGAGTAATTGAAGTCACTCCAGCGTTTTGCCCTCTATGGCGCAAAAAGTGATCCATTAATACCAAGGCCATCATGGCTTCGGCGATGGGAACGGCGCGAATGCCAACGCAAGGATCATGTCGACCCTTAGTAATGACTTCTGCACTTTCACCATGAATATCAACAGTTTCTCCGGGAACACTTATACTGGAGGTCGGTTTTAATGCCATGTGTACCACTAGAT
Organism: Paraglaciecola sp.; assembly: GCA_047622205.1. Classification (GTDB taxonomy): domain Bacteria; phylum Pseudomonadota; class Gammaproteobacteria; order Enterobacterales; family Alteromonadaceae; genus Paraglaciecola. The sequence continues at coordinate 2,364 of JBLHNW010000015.1, read as the reverse complement.
CTTGTCCACTGGAAATTCCACCCAATACACCGCCAGAACGATTACTCATAAACCCTTCCGGGCTCATTAAGTCTCTATGTTCACTGCCTTTTTGCTCAACCGTGGCAAAACCATCACCGATTTCAACTCCTTTTACGGCGTTTATTCCCATCATGGCATGAGCCAAGTCAGCGTCCAGGCGGTCAAATATTGGTTCACCCAATCCCACCGGCATGTTGAGTGCGACCACTGAAACTCTGGCACCAATAGAATCACCTTGCTTCTTTAAGTCACGCATATAGGCATCTAAAGCGTCCAGTTTGCTTGCGTCAGGGAAGAAAAAAGGATTAGTATTGGTCACACTATGATCAATGGTCTCCGCTTTTATAGGCCCAAGTTGAGAAATATAGCCAAGTATTTCAATCCCCAATTGTTCTTTTAAATATTTTTTGGCCACACCACCTGCTGCAACTCTTATGGCCGTTTCACGGGCTGACGAACGGCCACCACCACGATAATCGCGCAAACCATATTTTTGTTGATAGGTGTAGTCTGCATGACCCGGACGAAAGGTATCCTTAATCTTGGAGTAATCTTGACTGCGTTGGTCATTATTTTTGATTAACATACCGATACTTGTACCGGTTGTTTTGCCTTCAAAAACACCAGACAGAATCTGCACTTCATCTTCTTCACGTCTAGCGGTAGTGAATTTGGATGTGCCGGGTTTGCGTCGATCTAAATCGCCTTGCAAATCCGCTTCACACAGCTCCAGTCCGGGAGGACAGCCATCAATGACACCACCAATTGCTATGCCGTGACTTTCACCAAAAGTACTCACTGTAAAAAGTTTGCCGAATGTATTACCCGCCATAATTTTAATATTCCTCTAGCTTTTTTATTAATGTCTAACCTGTGTCTATATCTATACTACTAGGCATTGTCCCGACTATGCCAATACTTTACTAATGCGCTTTTATTAATAGCGAATACACCATGACCACCGTGTTCAAACTCAACCCAACTAATTGGTAAATCTGGGTAGCTAACATCCATATGAACCTGACTATTTCCAACTTCAACAAATAGCCAGCCCTCATCAGTTAAATGCTCTGGTGCCTGCAATAAAATATTGTGAACTAAATCCAGGCCATCTTCACCGGCGGCCAAGCCAAGTTCTGGCTCATGACGAAACTCGTCGGGCAATTCAGCCATGTCTTCCTCATCCACATAGGGCGGATTGCTCACGATAAGATTGTATTGCTGGCCTTTCAAGGCTGTCATTAAATCAGACTTGATCGGAAATACCCGATGCGTCAATTGATGTTCAGCAATATTCATTTCGGCAACCTGTAAAGCATCAGGGCTGATGTCCACTGCATCTATTTGTGCCTGCTCAAAAGCATAGGCTAAGGCAATGGCTATGCAACCACCACCGGTACAAAGATCTAGAATACTCTGTGGTTCATCATGCAACCAAGTGTCAAAACGCTTATTAATCAGCTCCCCATAGGGCGAGCGTGGCACCAGAACCCTCTCGTCCACATAAAATGGCAAACCACAGAACCATGCTTGATTGGTTAAATACGCGACAGGAATGCGCTCCTGAACACGACGCATAACCATGTTGGCAATCAAACATTTTTCACTTTTGGTTAAGCGTGCGTGAAAAATCTGTTCGCCGTTTTGTTGTGACATATCTTGTGGTAAATGTAAAAGCTGAAACACCAGGCTTACAGCCTCATCCCACGGGTTGTCGGTACCGTGTCCGTAGAATAATCCGGCCTGATTAAAACGACTCACTGACCAACGCACTACATCCAATATTGAATCTAGGTCATCAGTCACTTCTGTTAAATTTAGATTTTCGGTCATTGGCATACTTTTAATTTTTTGGACCGCCAATTCAACACCGTACGTGTTGTCAGGGCAATCATTTTGTTATGATCCATGCAACTAGTCTCCGTGGTTTGAATTTATGAAGAATAAGTCCAATCTTGATCAAGGTGAAATTGCGCTATTTAGAGGCGAGTTTACTGATGTTGCGCCAATAAAGCAGGACAAAATACCGCCTCTGCGTCATTCCAGCAAGCATAAATCTGTGACAGATAAAAAAAATCAGCGAGATTTAGCTGAATTAAAACAAGCAGCAGCCTCTTTTCAGTTTTCTGATGGCTTTGAGGGACACTTTGCATCTAAGCATGGGCCAAAGTATGTGAAGCCAGGAACAGACACTCATGAAGTAAAACGATTACGTCGTGGAGACTATCCACCGGATTTGATTCTGGACCTGCATGGTTATAAACGCGAAGAAGCAAAACTGGAAATCGCTGCGTTAATTCAAGCTGCGCAAAAACACCATGCTCACTGTGTATGTATCGTCCA
>JBLHNW010000014.1:0-19525 GCA_047622205.1 Paraglaciecola sp. | reverse complement strand
TAGATTTTGATGGCGAGCAAAAGCAATAATTAGCTCAAAGATAATATCAATGTCATTTTTTGTGGCCTCTCGAACTGTGAGCATCGTAGTTTCCTCAAATAAAATATTTTAGAAGCTTAATTTCTTAGCATTTATCAAATGGTGGACGACTATCTTCCATTAATTTATCGAGTGTTCGCTGTGCCTTTATTGGATCAGTTAGATCCTGAATTTCAATCATTTCACAATCATCATCTAACATTTGTTTGATCGTCACCGGGTAGAACCTGCAGTCGTCGGGGCGATCGTGATAGATGTCACATGTGTATATTTGCTTGGCGGGTGACTGCTCGGGCGAGCTAAGACGAAGAAATGGACAGAGATCGATTTGTTTTCCCGATTCGGGATCCATCCAGATTTTACCGTTTCTAACATAATCGGCAATGTCGGGTCTAAAAAGCGCCCACATTTCGATTTCTTCACGGGTAGCTGAAAGTCCACCATTGCTGTATTTAGTGCAGCATTTTCCACATTGTGTGCACTCTTTCACAGTTTATTCTTCACGGCTTTTTGCGTCTGCTGTTTACTTTCTCAATGCGTTTTTCTTTACGATCTTGTCTGTCAGGGGTGAGCGAGCCAGTTTTGAATTTCTGCTTACGTTCAATTTTATCTGCAGCCTTCTTAGCCTCCACCTTCGCCATTTCAATTTCTTCTTGTTCGATCATTGAGGGAGTTTCCAAAGTGATTCGCCCTAACTTGCCACTGCGCAGTTCATTGATCAGTACTTCGCAAATTTTATGCAGATTCACTCTACCACCGGCCATTAATGCCCCCCGACGGGCGGCCGCCAGCTCCAAAAACTCAATTTCTGTGTCCGGAATACTCTGTAACTCAAAACGTTCTTTTAAGAGATCCGGATAGGCCTTGATTAAATAGTCCGCGGTATAAAAACCCACATCATCATATTCCATCGCAGTATCTTTAATCGCACCAGAGGCGGCCAAACGGTAACCACTATTGGGGTTTTCCAGCTTTGGCCATAATATTCCCGGTGTGTCGAGCAAGGTAATACCATTGCCAATATTGATGCGTTGCTGATTTTTGGTCACTGCCGCCTCATTGCCCGTTTTGGCAATAATACGCCCGGCAAGAATATTGATTAGTGTTGACTTGCCCACATTGGGAATACCAACAATCATGGTGTTGATGGATTTAACACTGGCATCTCTTTCAGGCAACATCTTGCGGCATAAATCGATAATCAGTTTCATTTTTGCCGGCTGGTCAGTCGTAGTAGCGAAGGTTTTAACTCCCCTCTGACGCTCAAGGTACTCTTGCCATACTGCCGTGGATTCAGGATCAGCAAGGTCCGTTTTGCTTAACACCTTAATACAAGGTTTGTCTCCACGCAGTTCAGCAATAGCAGGATTTTCACTGGAGTAAGGAATACGCGCATCCAGCACTTCTATCAAAAGGTCAATCTGAGGCAATACCTCTCTAATTTCCTTTTGGGCCTTGTGCATATGCCCGGGATACCAATGAACTGCCATGAGACTGCGCCTTAGAATGTCATAAAAGCGCTATTGTACGTTACCCTGCAGGCATTCGTTAAGCTCAAGTAGCAATTAGTTTTAACACAGCGAATTTCAATACCGCCAATCGACATATTATACTCTAGTCTATACTGTCAATTGGATAACCTTCATCACACTTTACACAGTTCAATTCATGCCCCAGCATGCCGTCGCGTCCTTGCTGAGAGATAACCCATGCTCGATTGCTCCAGGGGGGATTGTGTCGAACATGCTGAAAATGCCCACAGACCAGCTCCGCAACCCAATGCTGCTCTGTATCTTGGTGGTAGCCCATTATTGATTTATTCATAAGTGAACCTGAGCTCGGGATAAGCAACGCCTGTAAGCGTAGCTCTTTCTGCCCTTCTCGGCGTTGCTCGCCATGAGTTTAGCCCACTAAACAACATAACTCGCGCCTTGATAAGAACATAAATAGCAACACTTACCCCGAAATTACAGTATCAATAATATTGGCCATAACTATCACTTTGAAATACAAAGGGAAATTAGCTCCTTCGACATTCCTTATCCCGAGTTCAGGTTAAATTAATGATTTTGAGACAGACGGAGCTGAAACTAGGATTCAGCTCCGTTCTCGATAACGTTTTAGGAATACACCGGTTTAATCGGGATATCCCGATAGCGTTTACCCGATGCGGCAAATATTGCGTTGCTTAGTGCCGGAGCAAAAGGGGCGACGCCAGGCTCACCTAAACCCGTAGGTTTTTCATCTGAATCGACAATATGAACTCTTACATTAGGCATATCCTGAATACGCATGACCGGGTAATCGTGAAAATTGGAATTCACGACGGCCCCATCTTTAAAGGAAATTTCAGTATATAAAGACAATGACATGCCCATCACTACTGCACCTTCCATTTGCGCTGTTGCGCCATCAAGATTAAGTACCTGACCACAATCTATTGCACAATCAACATTGAGTACTTTGATATTGTCGCCATCCACCCTCGTGTGCACCGCCATGGCTACATAGCTATGAAAACTATGATGTATGGCAATGCCAATGCCCTCTCCCTTTGGTAACTTTTTGCCAATACCTGAATGTTTAGCCGCCAATGCCAATACCGCCTTTGAACGTTTCACCTGATCTTTTTGCTTGGGATTATTATTAGCATCGTAAAGCTGATTGAGAAAGTCTACGGTACTTTTACCCGCTTTATTAGCTAATTCATCAGCAAACGTGCCAAAAGCAAAACCATAAAATATTGCATAAACCGCCCGATACCATCCAATACGGGTATGGGTTGGCGCTTCGCCGGTTTCACTACGTAAATTAGTGATACCAAAGGGGTGATTTGCAATGTCAGCCAAACTATTTGCGGGAGCCCGATCCAAAGAGGGATCAAACAATGAACTAATCGACGGAAAGGCTGCGCGATGCAACCAACCGCTTACATTGCCATCTTTATCCAAAGAAGCCTCGATGTGTTGGGCATTAATTGAGTGGTAATAACCAGTGCGCATGTCTTCTTCCCGGGACCAGATAAGCTGTACCGGTGCATTCACTTGCTGGGAAATAACCGCTGCTTCATGCACATAATCGCACTTAAATTTACGACCAAAGGCGCCACCAGCCATCATCACGTGTACAAAGATATCTTTGGGATCACGTTTTAAATAGCCGCCTAACACCTTTTGAATATCACCAGGGCTTTGCGTGGAGGCCCATACTTCACAACTATCTTTTTGCACCCAGACAACGCTAGCATTAGGCTCCATGGGGGCATGGGATAAATGGCCACCAGTGTAAGTTGCCTTGACTGTTACCGCCGAATCGGCAAAGGCTTTATCCACATCACCGCGTTCAGTAACCAATTGTGCTGGTTTTTCAACATTGACGACTAATTGCTGTTTATACTCATGAGTGTTGTAAACCTTGTTTGGGCCTGCGTCCCATTCGATCACTAATTTTTTCACTGCTTGTTGTGCGGTCCAGGAATTATCTGCTACAACCGCGACCCCACCAACCGAACCATAGGGAACATCGTAACGGGGGATTTCCACAACAGCACTGACACCTTTGACCTTGAGCGCCTCAGTCTTATCAAGACTTTTGAGTTTGCCACCTAGTACCGGACAGTGAATTATCGCCGCGTATTTCATGCCGGGAAGCTTAGTATCTACGCCATATTTTCTCTCGCCCACCACCACCATCGCTTGATCCTGACGAGCGATTGCCTTGCCAATATAACGATATTGATCTTTTGATTTGAGCACAGGTTTCTGAGGTACTACACTTTTTGACGCGAGTGTAGCCAACTCCCCGTAGCCGAGCTTTTGACTATTTAACCTGTTGATAACAAAATGATTTTCAGCGTAACAGTTTTCTTCAGTGGTATTCCAAACTTTGCACGCAGCCGCCACCAACATCTGTTTTGCCGCGGCTCCTGCTTCACGCATGGGTTCAAACATAGTACGGATACTGGCCGACCCTCCGGTAGCCTGAGAGCCATACTTATCTTCGTCCCCATCAGCTTGTTTTACACTTACCCGGCTCCAATCGGCTTCCATTTCGTCGGCAACTACAGCAGGCAAGGCGGTACTGATCCCCTGCCCCATTTCACAACGTCCGCAGTAAATCAGCGTATCGCCATTCTCACTAAGCTCGATAAAGGCATTTGGGGTAAATTCGCTAGATGTAGCTGAAGCGGACGCTAATGATGGAATTGAAAAACTTAGCATTAAACCACCAGAAGTGGCGGAGGCAACCTTTAAGAATGTACGACGGCTTTGGTTCTGCACATCACTGTGATTTTCGTTTGGCTTAAGTATGTCTAACAGATGCTTATTCATATTAAGCCTCCCGCGCTAGTTCAAGAGATGCTGATTTTATTGCGCTTTTAATCCGTCCGAAGGTACCACAACGACAAATATTACCCTGCATGGCAGTGACAATTTCCTCATCACTCGGCGCTGCATTGCTTGCTAAAAAACTGGCGGCATTCATTATTTGACCCGCCTGACAATACCCACATTGTGGCACGTTGTGGGCCAACCAGGCTTTTTGCAGAGGATGATCACCCTGTTCAGATAAACCTTCTATTGTGGTGACAGACTTTCCAGCAAGAGCACTCATTGGCATGACACACGAACGGGTCGCTTCACCATCCACATGGACTGTACAAGCCCCACATAAGCCCATACCACAACCAAACTTGGTGCCTGTAATTTCCAGGCGATCACGCAAAAACCACAACAGCGGCATGTCATCAGGCACATCAATAATATATTCCTTCGCGTTAATGGTGATGGTCTTGCTCATTGCTTGTAATCCTTATTTTGACAGTCAATATTAAGCAGGGATTTGGCCCTCTATGCTTAGCTGTGCGGTAGTTATAAACAAATATAATTGTTAGCTTTGTATCCACGCTCATATTCGTTTAAGAAATCGTATGCCTAAGTTACTTCAAAATGCGTTTTCAAAAATAGCTTACGTATTTACTTAAGTTACCTGAAAATACGAATTTCGACTAGTCAACTTGGACTATTTTTAGTGTCACGGTTATCTGCTTATTCAATAGTGGAGTAAATGATCGTTCCAAAATATCATTGTCGCCTGTAGAGTGTAATAACATTACTACCAAACGCTGATTTTTACTCGCCAATGTGAAGCTTGTTGAAGCTGAACTTACCTGACAGTTGTTGATCATTAGCATGGGCAAATTTTAATGAGTGAGAAAATCAAATTGACCCCCTCCCAATGGGTAGAATCTCTTGCTAAGGAAGAGTTACCGGCAATTACATCAATTGCCAGTATGCTGGATAAATTCTCCAATGATGATGTGTCATCTATTCCCAAACTGAGCAAGGTTATATTGCACGATCAGGCGCTTTCCTCACGTTTGTTAAAAGTTGCTAATAACTCTCAACGGGTGTCAGTAAAAAAAATAACCACGGTTTCTCGGGCAGCTATCGTACTGGGTATTCAGTCGATTAAGAATATCTGTCTAACCTCAAAAATATTAGAGGGCTTGTTAAAAAACAAAGATTTGGTACCGGATGTTTATGACCGATTAATGATGTTGATGGCAAATGCTTTTTATGCCGGATTATTGGCTCGAATGATGGTACCTAACTTGGAAGATGATACTCAAGAAGAAATATATTTAGCCGCAATGTTATATCACATTGGCGAAACTTCATTTTGGAGCACGGGCAGTGTACTTACCGAACAATTGATAAAAAAGGCCAACTTACCACCGCAAGAATTTGAGAGTTACTGTGCTTCTCTAACAGGGGTCAGATTTACCGAACTGAGCGTTGGATTAGCCAAAACATGGAATCTGGGAGAATTGTTAGTTAAGTCTCTCGACCGACCTGAAAGCAGGACGGATGAAGTAAATATCATCAGTCTGGCAAATCAACTTAGTGCAGGTATCGCCAACCCACCAAAGAGTAAAGCGCAGTTTGAGCAAATTTTGGCTCGTATTGCTCAAATAATGAAAATCAATAAACGTCAACTAGAGTCTAAAATAGAGGCTACACGTGAGTTAGCTCTCAAATTATTGAACTCTTATGGCGCAGAGGTATTGGAGAATTATATTAAGCCACTCCCAAAACCGAGCGCATTTATTGAACAGACTGAAAAACCAGTAGAACCTATACAGAGCCAAGAACAAGCTTTATTAGCTGCACTAAAAACATTAACCTCATTGACCAAAAGCACGACCAATATCAGTGAGTTTTTAGCTTATACATTACAAGTATCTGCACAAATTATTGGCTTTGAACGCTGCACTTTCTGGGTGTTAAGCAGGGATAAAAGTAAAGTCGAATCGAGAACGTCATACGACAATAACGGCGAAGTAGTCCGTTTTGATAGCTCCATTCAATTAGACGACAACTTAAACATTATCAAGCTGGTTATTCAAAAAGATAACGCGCTACTCATAAATGACTATCGACATGTTAAATGGAGGAATTATGTCCCTCTGGAAATTGAAAAATTGATTGATAACGGTGTTATATGTCTCTCACCAGTTAAAATAGGTGAAAAATCAATCGGTGTTATAAGCGCCCAATCCTTTAATCAGTCGCAAGAAATTAGTCAGCAAAACTTCTCGCAATTCAGTTTTCTCATCGAACACCTCAACATGTGTTTAACCATGATTTCTCATCGATAAGGTCTTAAAATTTAAGCGACCACTCAACTCGCATAATGCATTATCAATTGAATAACCACCATGACCACCAACAATGGCAGTATCCATTTACTCATCTTGGACATTTGTTCATTGGACACGCGAAAATTAGATCGCTCTAGCAAGGGCACAATTATCACCAGGGCTAAGAACAGCACCCCTATAATGATCAGAACAGTCATATTTTCTCCTGGCGCTGTAAACGCCGATAAAGGTTGTCATAAGTCACGATGATTTCTCAAGTGTCCCGCATAAAAACTTCGCTTCGCCATTTCAGTGTTTTCCATTTTTCATTAACAAATGCGTTTTACTGTTTTAAACGTTTTGAGCATCGTCTCGCAACCAGCAATGGTATGAAACTTTTTGGTTCTGTTTTCCCGTAATAAAATAAAACTGCCGTCACCTATACCAGAAGACTGAACCACAACCAGACTTAACACATTGCTTACGTTGCAATTCTGGAGTGTATGGCACTCCAGTCTTTTTAAGCACATTGTTTCCTGGCCGCGAAGCATAGTTATTAGCCGGCACAATCACAGATTTCTCTGCTACTACATTTTTTGCTTTGTTAATCACTGACCGCTTGAGGCACAGCTTTCACTTTTTAATTCATCCAGAACGAAGCTGCTAATGACCAGTAAAAAACCCAAAAAGAGCTGATAAAAGGGTAGCTTCAACTTTTTTCTTTTGAAATTAAATCGTTGAATGTATTCATGCCAAGTAATGTAGCAATAACTTAGGTAACATATTCACACTTTTTTCCAATTATTTTTTATATGTTAAATCTTCCTATTCAGACAAAATATGTTTTGGGGCCACTGATTGTTCTCATTGTTGCCATCATATTGCAATTCTTTGAACCTACCAGTAGTGATTGGATGGCATATGACCGGGAAAAAATTGACTCTCTGGAGTTATGGAGACTAATTAGTGCAAATTTTTTACACACTAATCTCAACCATTTACTGCTAAATGGACTCGGTGTTATCTTATTGTGGGCCTTACATGGCGCCTACTACACTAACCGACACTACCTCATTTTGTTTCTATTGATTAGCTTGGGCTGCACTTTAGGTATTTATTTCTTTGCTGAACGACTAAGTTGGTATGTGGGATTGTCTGGTACCCTCCATGGCTTTTTTATAACGGGAGCCTACTTTGACATCCGCCATGGCGTAAAATCTGGCTGGTTGTTATTAATCGGTGTGTGGCTAAAAATCGCTCATGAACAATGGATAGGCCCCAGCGCAGATGTGGTTGAGCTAATTGGCGCCGATGTAGCAATTGAAGCGCACTTATTTGGCGCGATTGGCGGCATGTTTGCTATACTTTATTATGTGATGGTGAGCCGTCAGCGCACTAACATTACCCCCGAGAAACGACAAAGCTATTAGTATAAAGGGATTGATTCCTCGATAAATAGGCAGTCAAAAGGCTCAGCGAATGAGCCTTTATGTTATGCCTAAGTCACTTTAAACTGACCAAGTCATTCTGAAATATATCTTTCAAAGTAACTTGAGTGTCGATATTACAGATTCGTTTCAAACAACTTATAAATACGTCGATACTCATCTAGCCAGGAACTGGGCTGCACAAAACCGTGTGACTCAACTGGGTAAATTGCGGTTTCAAAATCTTCCTTTTCAAGTTCTATAAGGCGTTGGACCAAACGCACTACATCAACAAAAAACACATTGCTATCCACCATGGGGGCATTGATTAATAGTGGCTTCTGCAATCCTTCTGCAAAATAAATTGGCGAACTACGCTCATAAGCAATAGGATCAACATCCGGCGTGTTCAGTATGTTTGAAGTATACCCATGGTTGTAATGGGCCCAATCACTGACAGGTCTAAGCGCCGCCCCAGCCTGGAAAAGATCGGGCTCCTTGAACATCGCCATAAATGTCATAAAACCACCATATGAGCCACCATAAGTACCAATGCGCTGACGATCGACATTTGCGTTATCGACCAACCAGTTTACCCCGTCACGTAAGTCTTCGATTTCTGGTTTACCCATATGTCGATAGATGGCAGTACGCCAATCTCTTCCATAACCCGCTGATGCACGATAATCCATATCCATTACCACGTACCCTTGTTGAACCAACATATTGTGGAACATGAACTCACGAAAATATCCAGACCAGCCCAAATGTGAGTTTTGTAAATATCCTGCTCCGTGACTAAACATAACTGCCCGGCGCTTGACACCATCATCCTCAATATTTGGTTGATAAACCCGGGCAAAGATAGCTTTTTCGGTATTTGAGGATTTTACAGGCACAATATGTGGAGCAATCCACGGTATTGCTAAAAATTCATCGCTAACAGTATTTGTCAAACGTGTCACTTCGGCGTTTGCTTGTGCGGGCTGGAGATATAGCTCAGGTGGCAAGGTAAGTTTTGAATGTGTTAATAACAGCTGGTTTTGGTCTGGGCTGAGCTGGTAATCTGTCATGCCATTTAAATCTGTTAAGGCTTCAAGCTCAGCAGTAATGACATTAACTCTATAGATTTCATATATGCCCGGATGTTTTTTATTGGCCTTGAAATAAATAAATTTATCATCGTTAGTTAAAGTCAATTGGTCAACTTCATATTGACCTGAAGTCAGGGCTTGAGCCTGCCCATTCAATGATTTGCTATATAGGTGTGCATAGCCAGACTCTTCTGAGAGGTAATACAAGGTTTCACTATCGTTCAACCACGCGAAACTGTTAAATCTATAATTTACCCATGCGTCATCGTGCAGTCTGTGTTGGTTAACAAGCTTGTTGTCATTAAAATCAACGGTAGCTAACCATCTATCTTTGTTGTCCCAGGCTTCGAGCAACACAGCAAGCTGATTGCTGTTTTTATGCCATTTAATTGCTCGTTTAGTCCAGCCACGATCTTGCATTAGCATAATATCTCTTGGCAAACGATTAGTTTGGTAGTCCTTTCCGACAGCTTGGGCATTTTCTTTTTTAACCTTAGCTAAAACGTCGTCGTTATAGCCAGGCAAATTTTGATAACTCAGTTTATGCTGACTATGTTGGGCGATATTAATCAACCAAAGTGCATGGTTTTGTGACTTACTATCGGCTACACGCTGACGGACCTCTTCGGCCTTGATACGTCCATCATCACCAATATAGTTAGGCATTATGTCTTTATCATCGCGTCTGGCTTGTGTTTTTTTCTCTACAATCAGTAATTTTTGTCCATCCGGCGATATACTTACCTCAACGGTTTCATGTTTCTTAGGTAGATAAAACGGTTCCGGTGTCAGTGTGATATTTTGGTTTTGTAGTCTTAACTTTTGCTCAAAACGGGTGTTTCGCTCCTTGCGTTTTTTAGCGACAACCTCAATTAACTGAATTTGTTGCTTAGCGATATAATCCTTGAGCTTTGGCACTGCCTTAGGCGGTTCAGCAAATTTCCATGACACCAATAATTCGGTGAATCCGTTATTAAGAGTCATGGCGAAAATTCTGTTGCCTTGTTGGTATGACAAACGCCCATCGATGAGAAACTTAAGATTACTCGGTTTTGCAGCGTTTCTGGTTAATTGCGAAATAATATTGCTATCCAGATTTTTTACGAACAAATTTCCTTCAAAGAGCCAGGCACTCTTACTTGAATATGGACTGATTATTCTGTTCTGATATGCATGTTCATGTATCTGTTTAAGGGATACCTTCTGGCCGTTTCCGTTTTGATTTAATGGACGTTGCCAAAGATCACTAACAGGACTACCTGCTTGTTTACGTTTGTAAAAAATACTGTTGCTATCATCACCCCAATAGCTACTAAACGGTTGTCGACCCAACCAATCAGGGTCCGACATAATCTGCTTTAAAGCTATTTCTTTGCCCTCAGGGTCAGGTGACAAAGTAAGACTCGATGTTTGCACCGGCTCAATAATAGCAGTTGGGGCCACAGTATTTGTGGCCGAGTGACTAACGTTGGCTTCGTTTGTCCCTGCACAGGCAAATAGGCCTGCAGAAACAAAGGCTACCAATAAGTTTTTGCTGAGATAATGCATTGTAGTTTTCCTAGAAACATGTTTTTGTAATTGTCCAATTCAAGATGCATTAAAACCCACGTACCTTGCTACATGCAAATTAGTGATCTAAATCGGAATTTTCTCTATAGTAATGATGACTAGAAATAACTTTTGGAAAAAAATGAAAAAGTTTTTATTAATTGCAACCTTATTAGCATCTTCACTAACATTTTCAGGCATGGCAAGTGCCAATGAATGTCCTGACTTACTGAAATTTATGAAGCGCAAATTGAACTCACAAGAAACGGTCAATATGTGTAGCGAATATAAGGGCAAAACAGTCTTGTTCGTTAACACGGCCAGTTATTGCGGCTTCACCCCGCAATTTGAAGGTTTAGAAGCATTGTACGAAACATATCAAGAACAGGGATTAGTAGTGTTGGGTTTCCCGTCTCACGACTTTAATCAAGAAGACAAAGATGAAGGTAAAACAGCTGAACTATGTGAACTAACCTATGGTGTCAAGTTCCCTATGTTTGAAGCAATTGCAGTACGTGGTGATGACGTCGACCCCTTATATAGAATGTTAGCAACAAAATCAGGTACCACACCTAAATGGAATTTTTATAAATACTTAATGGATAAAAATGGCAATATCGTTGATTCATTTAGCCAATTCACTAAGCCAACATCAAAAAGTTTTATTAAAACCGTAGAAAAGGCACTAACAATTAAACAGGTATCAACTACCGCATAGGATTTAATTTATCGGACCTAGAATGTTCAATAATTTGCTTACAGCTGATGAGACAGAAAGTGAAAATAACAGGCGAATGTTTTTGCGGAGAAATTAAATACGAAGTTAATGGTTCGCTGCGTGATGCAAGATCTTGTCATTGCTCACGCTGTCGTAAAGCGTTTAGTTCTCAGGCATCTGCATACGCCCTGCTTGAAAATAAGGACTTCAAATGGCTCTGTGGAGAAGAACTGCTAACTTCTTATTTAAGCAAACATGGATTTGGTCTGCAATTTTGCAGTCGCTGTGGTTCGACACTTTGCGGTGTTTATAATCGCACCATACACGGTATTACCTTAGGCTGCGTTAACGGAGATCCAAAGGTTGAACTGGGTAGACACATTTACGTTGGCTCTAAAGCAAATTGGGAAACCATCCCTGATGGAATACCCCAATATCAGCAAGCTGGGCCAGAAAAAGCGTGGGATTAAACTAATTCAAAAACGCAACTCCACTCTGCGCTGTCGCATATAACAGTGCAGGTGCGTTCGTATTACGAGTATATCTGGTTAAGCGTTTAGGCCGCCTCAAGATTACCAAGCAATTGGCTGATATGTTTCTCGGCGTATTGCCAGGCTTTGTCGGCACTATCTGCCCCCATCGCCAGTCCTTCAGCATAAATAAATTCCACATCGGTCATACCTAAAAATGCAAACACGTCCTTTAAATATTGGCTTTGGCTATCTTTAGGAGTACCCGCATACATGCCTCCTCGAGCGGCTAAAATATATACTTTTTTGCCTGTTAACAAACCTACCGGACCCTCAGCTGTATAACTGAATGTAATCCCCGCTCTTGCCACGCGGTCAATCCACGCTTTAAACGTTGAAGGTACACCAAAGTTATACATTGGCATTCCCAGCACAATAGCATCGGCCGTTTGGAGGTCGGCAACCAATTGATCAGATAGCGCCACTAATTCTTTTTGCTGAGCTGTTCTTTGTTTTTCTTCTGTTCCCCATGCCTGCATTTCGGCACTGCTTAAGTGGGGTAAGTTAAGCTCACTTAGATCCGTATTTACTATATCCAACGGTTCTTTTCCAAGCCATTCTTGAACAAATTTTTCAGTTAGTTTATTCGAATTACCCTGTTCGCCATTTAGGCTAGTGTTTATTACAAGTACTTTAGTCATATTCATGTCCTCTGGTTAGTTGACAGAAGTATACTTGTAATAAAAAGGACAAAAAGCACAATAAATTGCACTTATCGTTCGAATTTTTAGAATCTAAAGAGAGGTAGCGATGGAATTTAAAAAAACTTAGCTGGCTTTGCAGCAATTCTGGAGATATTGCTTATATTGCTGGTAGGCAAATTCACTATAACCCGAGGAGTTTACATTCATAAAACCATGGGAAAACGGGGTGTGTATGCTTTGCACGTTATTCTTATGGTGCAGATTTTCAATTACGGTACTTAATGCAAAATGTGGCTCGTGGGATGGCCAAAAGATGGTTGTGGAGAAAGTGTGTTCAACGTCCATATAATGGCGGATCTGACCGGGATAAAAGAGCACCAGTTGAATGTCAGCGTGTTTTACAATACCTTCCATCGCTTTCCAAATCGCTGCACCGCCAGCACTAAAGCCGACTATTGTGAACAAACCATCCAGATCAGAAACAGCCTGCTTGACAATATTTATATAAGACTCGATTCCCCCTACTGTTTGAAATCCCTGATAAGCTTCTTGCTCAGAGGCAAATTTTTGCTGCTGCCCACCGTAGGGGTCAATCAGTTTAGTGTGTAGCGAGTATGGTGAAACCGCTTCAGACAGTTGCTTCAACGCTGGGGTGATACCGAAGATATCACTGACAAATAGGTTCTGGGTGAGCTCCATTGACTTGTTTTACTCTTGAATTCGCATACGCAATTACATCAATTACATGGACACCCATCGTAACTACTTCTCAGTTAAAAGAAATACCATTATTTAATTGCAGTTAGATATGCAATTAAACATATTTACTTTATGTTCTCCGTGCACTCTGTGGTTCAGGTTTTTGGGGGAATTTATAATTTTTTATACACATAATAAAAAGCCGACAAACTTTGGTTTATCGGCCTTGCAATTACCTCCTAGTCTGACAAAGCTAAGCGAGATAACCGCCGTCAACGGTAACAGTTGTGCCGGTTGTATAACTCGACGCATCAGACACCAGATATAACACTGTACCGGCCATTTCATCAGGTTGCGCAACCCGACCGAGGGGGATTTGCATAAGTGCTGTTTTTAAGATTTTTTCATTACTCGTCAGCGCGGATGCAAACTTGGTTTCGGTTAATCCCGGTAACAGTGCATTTACGCGAATATTTAAGGGGCCACACTCTTTGGCAAACGCCTTGGTCATGCTAATCACTGCAGCCTTGGTTATCGAATAGATCCCCTGCATGGCACCTGGTGAGATACCGTTTACCGATGCAGTATTTAGGATCACACCACCGCCCTGCTCTTTCATCATTTTACCCGCAGCAGTAGACATGAAAAAGTAACCACGAATGTTAACATCAACGGTTTTGTCGTAGGCAGCCAAATCGGTGTCCAGAATATGCCCAAAATACGGATTGGCTGCTGCGTTATTGACAAGAATATCTAACTTGCCAAACTGATCTTCTATCTGTGCAAACGTTGCATCTATTTGCGCCATCTCACCCACGTGACAGGCCATCGCAGTGGCTTTACCGCCATTCGCACGGATACTGCTGGCAACTGCTTCACAGCCGTCTATTTTGCGGCTTGAGACAATAACTTCTGCGCCGTAGGCAGCTAACAGCCTGGCAATAGATTCACCGATACCCCGGCTTGCTCCGGTAACTAAAGCCACTTTACCGCTTAAATCAAAAATGTTTTTTTCCACGTTTTACTCCGCTTATTTATTACTAATACCATAGCTATTCAGGTGCAACTATCTTGTCTGCTAAACGTAACAACTAGTTTGCATCAACCTTAATAACCAATTTCCCCATATTTTCGCCTTTAAATAACATCATTAAGGTTTCCGGAAAATTCTCTATGCCTTTCACCACATGTTCTTTGGCAATCAATTTACCTTCAGCAATCCACTGAGCCATTTCGGCCGCGGCTTTGCCATAATTTGCAGCATTGTCAAATACGACGATGCCTTCCATTCGGGCTCTGTTGACCAACAGAGTGAGATAATTTGAAGGGCCCTTAATCGGCGTAGTATTATTATATTGGCTAATTGCTCCACAAATCACTATTCGCGCTTTCATTCTGATTTGAGTAAGTACATCGTCAAGAATTTCACCACCCACATTATCAAAATAAACATCAACGCCTTTTGGACAGGCTACTCTCAAAGCTTTTTTAACGTGTTCATTTTTATAATCAATTGCCGCATCAAAACCTAGTTTATCGACCAAATAAGCACATTTTTCTGCACCACCAGCGATGCCAACCACCCTACAACCTTTAATCTTGGCGATTTGGCCAACTACTGTCCCCACTGCACCTGCGGCACCTGATACCACAACAGTCTCGCCAGCTTTTGGCAAACCTGTATCCAGTAGGCCAAAATAGGCGGTCATACCCGGCATACCCAACACACCTAAATAACGCTCTAATGGCGCTAGGTTTGGATCAACTTTATACATTCCTTCGGTAGATACAACTGCGTGCTGCTGCACACCACAATGACTGTAAACATAGTCGCCAACGGCAAAGTTTTCATCCGTCGATTTAAGTATTTGTCCTACTGTACTGGCACGCATAACGGCGCCAATTTGTACCGGTTCAATATATGACTTGCCTTCATTCATCCAGCCACGCATGGCAGGATCAAGAGAAATATATGCCACTTTAACTAGCACTTGTTTGTCACCCAACTCAGGGACTTCTGTTTCAACATAATCCCAATTTGCCTCGGTGGGTGTGCCTACCGGGCGTGACTTGAGTAAAAATTGTTTGTTTTTCATAATCTGTCCTTTTGAATTCAAAAAATAAGTCTAATTTTTATCACTAAAACCATTCTGGCTGCATATCAGCACAACTGCTGTCCATGTTTTCCAGTAAGGCGAAGTCTCGAGCGATAGCAGGAAGTTCCCAATTGATAAAGTACTTTGCTGCTTGTATCTTGCCATTATAAAACGCCAGATCATGTTCTGGCACCGGTTCAATGCCTAAGGCATTTTCCGCTACTATTGCTTGTCTTATCCATATCCAACTCATGACGATCTGACCAAATACGTTCATAAAACACTGAGCATTGGCCAACATATTTGGTAACTGTTCTGTTTTGAGAGCCGCCCCTAATAATGGTACTAGAGTTTGTAGCTGTTTAGTGTAAGGCAGTAATGAAGCTATCAATGACTGGCATATCGGCCCATTGGCTCGAGCAAAATCGGCTGCCATGGCTTGTTGCAGTTGTTTCAAACCGGCACCATTGGCTTGCCATAATTTGCGTGTCAATAAGTCTAGTGCCTGGATGCCATTTGTGCCTTCATGAATAGGATTTAATCGGTTATCACGCCAGCACTGTTCAACAGGATACTCCCGAGTATAACCAGCTCCACCGAGCACCTGTATAGCCAAATCATTGGCTTTGGGGCCGTATTCAGAGGGCCATGCTTTGACTACCGGGGTCAAGAGATCAAGCAGCTCAGTTGAGCGTTGGCGAGCGTTTTGATCTTCGAGAGTATGTATATCATCGACTAAACGTGCGGCATAAAAACACAGTGACATGCCCCCTTCCACATAGGCCTTTTGGGTAAGTAGCATACGTTTAACGTCACCGTGTTGAATAATCGGCGCGGCTTTATCTGTTGGCAAAGTGTTTGGAGCAACACGACCCTGGGTTCGGTCCTTGGCATAGGCCAGAGAATATTGATAGCCACGGTAACCAACCATCGCAGCACCAAAACCAACACCTAGACGGGCTTCGTTCATCATCAGAAACATATAACGTAAGCCCTGATGTTCTTCGCCTACCAAATAAGCATGACAATCATCCTTTTCTCCAAAACTTAGCGCCGTAGAAGTAGTTCCACGATAGCCTAATTTATGGATCAGCCCTGCCAGGGCTACGTCGTTTCGCTCACCGCATTGGCCATTTTCATCTAACCGAAATTTGGGCACAACGAACAGTGAAATTCCCTTAACTCCCGGAGGCGCCCCTTGAATTTTCGCTAGCACCAGATGAACGATGTTTTTGGATAACTGATGGTCCCCGGCAGAAATATAAAGTTTGCTACCTTTTAAACGATAACTGCCGTCTTCGGTTTTTACTGCGCTAGTGTGAATATCTGACAAGGAAGAACCTGCATGGGGTTCAGTAAGCGCCATCGTGCCTGTAAATTCGCCACTTAACATGCGTGGCATAAATTGCTCTTTCAATTCAAGCGAAGCAAAACTACGGATAACATTAGCTGCAGCGATGGTCAAAAATGAATAACCCGTACTGGAAGGATTAGCCGCCATGAAATAGCCTGCACAAGCAGTCATAATCGTCTCTGGTAACTGCATGCCTCCCTCTTCAAAGTCAAAACGACCTGCTAGCAAGCCAGATTCGGCGTAAGCGTCATATGCTTCTTTCACCTCACTTATCATGTGAACATTTTTGCCATCAAAAGTGGGTTCGTTTGCGTCCGCTTTAGCGTTGTGAGGGGCAAACTTTTCTGTGGCTATTTTCTCGGCTGTCGCCATAACCGCATCAAAGGTTTCTTTATTGTGCTCATTAAAACGCTCTCGTCCACATAAAGCGTCGGTATCTAATACTTCATAAAGCTGAAAGGCTAATTCTTTACGGTTGACTAATTCATCATTCATGGTTTATCACTTAATGTCTGTTATTAACAAAAAAACTGCCGAAAGAGTGACAAAAATTCAGCTTAGCTATAATTGTCACATATGACATATTAATGGTCATATTTGCCACCTATAATTAGTGATGATATTACCCAAATATCACTGTTTATATTCACCTTGATTATTCAATAATTTGCTCGGAATTGTCGTTTGAGAATGACATGATAATGGGGTTATACTTTTTACTTAGTTATAAATCGAATACAGGAGAAGGCACATTTCGGGTAACTTATATTTAAATGGCACTGAAACCACACGAAGTACATTTACCTTAAACGCACAAAAACTAGCGACAATACTAAACTCATACGATGTGGGTGAGGATGACGTAGTAGCCGTGTTATTGCGTAATGACGTCGCGTATCTTGAAGTCATCGAAGCGTGTCGCTATTTGGGGGCTTTTTATGTAGCGATAAACTGGCATGCAGCAAAATCTGAAATCGAGCACATGCTCGAGGATTCTCAGGCAACGCTCCTCATTGGGCACAGTGATTTAGTAAGCTCGTTTGCGGATACCGAAAATAATATACTCACAGGCGGTATGCCGGTGCTGGCAATACCCACACCCATAGAAATTTGCAACGCATACGGTGTGGATCCAAAAATATCAGATCATCAAATAGACCTGCAGGCACTTATCAATAATGCTTCAGGGATCAGTGCCCCATTTCGACGCTTTCGTGGTCTATTTTCCTATACATCCGGCAGTACTGGACGTCCTAAAGGCATAAAGCGGGTGCTGGATCCGAGTAGACCAGATTCATTTGAAATCTATGCTGGACTAGCTAAATCAATGCTTCTCCTAAGTCCTGGGGATAAATTTTATGTCGCTGCGCCGATCTATCACAGTGCGCCAAATGTCCTATCACTAATTTCTTTGGCCAGCGGAGACGTAGATATTTATCTCGAAGCGAAATTTGAACCTGAAGGCTTTCTTGCTGATATTCAGCGTTACGGCATAACTCATTGCTATATTGTGCCAACCATGATGATCCGCTTGTTGAAATTACCGGTCGATATTCGACGCAAATATGATACCTCTAGTCTGCGTTACGCTGTATCAACCGGTTCAGCCTGGCCAGCCGATGTTAAGAGCGCCATGATTGACTGGTTCGGCCCGATATTCTATGAATCTTATGGTGCCAGCGAAATTGGTTTTATGACCCTGATATCATCCAATGAAGCACTGCAAAAACCGGGTTCTGTGGGAAAAGTATTACCAGGTGGCTCAATCAAAATACTAGACGATAATCAGCAAGAAGTACCTACACATGAAGCTGGATTAATATATGTTTATTTACCCATGTTTGGAGCGTTTTCTTATACCAACAGCGAGGGAAGTCTGGATGATCAGCGTTATAACGAATATGCCTCAGTAGGTGATATTGGTTATCTGGATGAGGACGAATATTTGTACATCAGCGATCGCAAAAAAGACATGATCATTTCAGGGGGAGCAAATATTTTCCCCGCAGAAATTGAGGCGGTTCTTATCGACATGCCGCAGATACTCGACTGTGCAGTTTTTGCCGCACCACATCCTGAATTTGGTGAAATGGTGGTAGCTGCGGTGAGTTGTAGAGAAGATGTAATTTTGTCTCTGCAAGAGGTATGTGCTTTTCTTGATGGTAAAATTGCCAAATTTAAATTGCCCCGAAAACTCGACATTCACAAGGCTTTGCCCAGAGAAGATAGTGGAAAAATATTCAAACAGCGCCTTAGGGATCCTTACTGGCGTGACGTTTAAATATGATTTAGCTAACCGTAAATATATAACTTGAGTAGTGTTGTGGGCTGATAAAAAGGGCGGCCAGTCTTTTTCGCCTGCGCCCGATGAAAACGTAAAGAATCTAGATTGATTTCATTTACAGAAACATCGATGACTCAAACAGAACTATCTTTGATTACGAAATCATCCATAGCTTTGGGGCACAAGATGCTTTGCGTCCTTAAGTGACATTTAATATGCTGAAACATCGCGACTTCTATCTGGTTTCTCTGACCATTTCATTTTACTCAAAAATGGTAATTTAATAGGCTACTAGATTAAGACTGATTGATCATCAAAACAGAATTTTTAGTCAAAAAGGTGAGTAATATTTTTCACAAGGCCTGCGCCAAGAACGATCGCTAGGCATAAAAAAAACGGCTCCCGAAGGAGCCGTTTTTAAACTACATTGAAATATTAGTTTCCTTTTT
>JBLHNW010000013.1:0-21393 GCA_047622205.1 Paraglaciecola sp. | reverse complement strand
AGTACTTTCCTGCGGCTGGATAATTGCTAAATTCATCGCTTACTATCTTGGTCATTACATTAGTGTGGATAGCGATAACGGGCATAGCTATTGGTAGCAGTTATGGTAACTTCACGCACGAAAAAAACATTTTCCTAAATTAACGGCGGCCTTTCAATCCCCATTAATAAAGGTATTCACTGCATGGGCAAATGCTTCTGCCGCACACCATGGATCGCCATGGCCACAATCCTCATCTAACTCAATGATGCTTGCCCCTGCTAATTTAGCAAACTCTCTTGCTGGTTCAGGTGTTACGACTCGATCATCGTTTCCCACTATAATTAGGAGCTTTGTTCTGATTTGCTTGGCAGCTTTTTTGAGATCGTCGTTGAAATCTAGTGCGATATTATGATTTATCATCGCTTCGGCCTGACGCTGTTCATTCCAGCTTCTCCCCGCACTCATTAATCTAGACTCACCTCGTGAAATAATCGTCGTAACAACTTCTTCCCGGTTAACTTCTTGCGCTAGTTTAGAAGGTACAGCGCTGATCATCCGCATACCCTCCATTGCTTCGAGAGCTTCTTTGCATTGACAATCCCTGTAGAGGGCCAGTAAATGATTTCGGGTGGTCCATAGCGCTATATCGAAAACTGGCAAACGTGGACTACCAATGGCAGCAACTGTCTTGTTAGCAAACCCCGGATAACGTACGGCCCACTCAAATGCCTGCATACCTCCCATTGATAGACCTACTACACCATGCAGTGATTGAATATCTAGGACTTCGGTAAGTAATCTGTGCTGGCTCACTACCATGTCAGTAATGGTTATTTGCGGAAACTGTCCATCGGGTTGTGTCTCACTGTTTGTAGGCGAAGTTGACACACCGTTTGCGAGCGCGTCCACAATCACAATGTAGAACTTACTTGGATTGAGTAACTCTGGAGATGCCAAATAGGCGTGCTCGGCAGAGTTTCCAGTAAACCAAGTGGGAACTAGCAGAACATTAGATTTAGCGGCATTCAATTCGCCGTAGGTTCGATACCCAATGCGGCATGGCGCAATTTTTTGCCCACTTGTAAGGATACATTCACCTAGCATAGCGAATTGCTGTGGGGCCTTTGCTGAAGTATTGCCTAGACTCAAATTGCTCCATAGGATGACAGTTAGGACAATAGCACCAGTAAATACCCGTAAAATACTCTCATTCATAGCCTTGCTTGACCTCATCGACATATTTTATCACCATCTTTTGTGTAATTTTATCTGCGGTTCCGATTCTTCTATCAATCGGATTCCCAGGAATTATATTCGAGTAAATATGTGCTGGAACGTTTATTTATCTGGCTACTCGTCACCAATTAGTTTCTGCTCAGTAGCATAAATTGGTAGTCACCATATATTATTGAGGTCAGGAGACGATGACTCAAATGGCTATACCCATACACCTTCAAACTGCGCGTTCCAGTGGGAGTTTAAAGCCATTTAGGCAAGGCTACAGTTTACAGGCGCCATCTGTTTAAAAGAAACCGAGTCTAAATCAAAAATAGTCAAAGCTGTATAAATGGCTTTAAGACCCGCCGGAAGTGAGCGTCTGGGGCATTTCCCTATGCTTTCTTTTTCTCTAATACATGAACGTCTGCGCTTTCTTCAGATAGCACCGACTTTGCGTCTGTACCTTTAAACAACTTGGCTACAGTATCTTTGTTTTTTGCTAGCATAATGCTGATTTCTTCTAACAATTTAGCGTCGAGCCCAAGCCCCTTAGCATCGATGTATTCAGAAAGATTATCGGCCACCTCAAGCATTTTGTCGTATTTGTCTGCTTCTTTCTTATCTGTGGTCACGAATTTCTCTACCCCTTTATGCTCTACTACGTATCTGGTAATGATTGTCATGTTTTGAACCCTCTGCGTCTGAATTAAATCAACCTTAGCATAACTACTGTATATATGCACAGTTAACACAAAATAAAAATATTCAATAAGGTATTTATAATCAAACGAACAAAGAAAACCAGCCCTAATTACCTAGTTTGGGACAAGAAATCTTGAAAAAGTAAATTTTCCTTTGCATTTCAAATAGATAGCAATATACCCGGAATCATTGAGATTGCATGCAGCCGGCAAGTGGATGAGGAGCCATGGGTTTAGTTCACTAAGTGATTAGAGCGAATGAATGTAGCCAACAAACATGCAGTTTCAAGGATGAAAGGTATAGCCGGCATTATTGATACTGCATTTGCAAGGTAAGTATTGCCATTTCTGCTCTTATCGAGGATCGAGGTATTTAGTTTAGTAGTTCTAAACTCATGGCGAATAAGCAGAGCAGAACATAAACGCCTGCTCTTACAGGCCTTGTTTATCAGGATTTCAGGTGACTTAGCTGCTGGCTTCGCTAATTAATAGTTGGCACTTAATGCCCTTCGCTAACCTGATTAACTGTATATTTGGGAATTTCTACTACTAGGTCTACATCTTTGATGATGGCCTGGCAGCCGAGACGCGATTCTTGCTCTAAGCCCCAGGCTTTATCGAGTAAGTCTTCTTCTAATTCGTCACTTTCACCTAAGGAGTCGAAGCCTTCACGAATAAGCACATGACAAGTTGTGCAAGCACAAACCTTTTCACAGGCATGTTCAATGCCGATACCGTTACTCAGCGCCACATCTAATACTGACGTACCACGTTTAGCCTCAATCACTGCGCCATCGGGGCATAATTCAGGATGCGGTAAAAAAATAATTTGTGGCATGTTGGTGTTTCCTATTCTTCTTTTTAATTTGGGTTTCTACGGGTTAAATTTTATCTACGGATTGTCCGGCAAAGGCATGCTTAATTGACTGGTCCATGCGTCTTTCTGCAAATATTTGACTGGCTTTATCTACTTGTTCGATGGCCTTTTTAATTTCCTCAACATCAGTTCCAAGTGCCGTTTTTTGCATTGCACTCAATTGTTGCTGTATAAACGTCCTCTCTTGTGTAGAGAGTAATTTATCCCCATCTTGAGCCAGTGCTGCATCCAGAGTCTCTTGAACTCTCGCGGCTTCTACCTGTTGTTCTTTTAGCATGCGCGCCTGCATATCACCTTTAGCGTGTTGCATCGAAGCTGTGAGCATATTAGCGATTTGCTTGTCATCTAAGCCATAAGATGGTTTTACCTCGATATGCGCCTGGACACCGGTGGATTTTTCCATTGCGGTGACACTTAGCAAGCCATCGGCGTCAACTTGAAAAGTCACTCGTATATGCGCTGCACCGGCGGCCAATGGCGGAATACCCTGCAAGGTAAATTTAGCTAACGAACGGCAGTCATCTACCAACTCGCGCTCGCCCTGTAATACATGTACCATCATCGCCGTTTGACCATCTTTGAAAGTGGTAAATTCCTGAGCTTTGGCCACCGGAATGGTGGTGTTTCGATGAATGATTTTTTCTACCAACCCCCCCATGGTTTCTATACCTAAAGACAGGGGCAGTACATCTAGCAACAACATGTCGCTATCGGGCTTATTACCAACCAATATATCAGCTTGAATTGCAGCGCCTACCGCAACCACTCTATCTGGATCAATTGATGTTAGCGGCGTTATTGCAAAAAATTCGCCTACCTGTTGACGCACCAGAGGTACTCTTGTGGAACCGCCCACCATGATCACGTCAAGTACATCATCCTTATCCAGTTCGGCATCTTTTAATGCGCGACGACAAGCACGTAATGTATTTTTAACTAGTGGAGCAATGAGCTTTTCAAATGTATCACAACTGATTATGACTTCATGTTGAGTTCCATTGTCATCGTCAAAATGAATGCTCACTGTGGATTCGAGACTGAGCTGTTCTTTGGCAGACTTAGCTTGATCTAACAGTGTTCGGTGTAAACGTTTAGATAATTCACCCGTGAGACCTGTTTGTTGACGAATGTATTCGCTCAAGAGATGATCAAAATCATCCCCTCCCAAAGCTGAGTCTCCCCCCGTCGACAGTACTTCAAACACGCCTTTGCTCAGGCGCAAAATAGAAATATCGAAGGTACCACCACCTAAATCGTATACCGCAATAACACCTTCCTGGCCAGAATCGAGACCATAAGCGATCGCCGCGGCAGTGGGCTCATTTAATAATCGTAATACCTTAAGACCCGCAAGTTCTGCTGCATCTTTGGTGCCTTGTCGCTGGGCATCATCAAAATAAGCAGGAACTGTCACCACGGCACCACTTAGTTCATCATCCAGGCTTTGCTCGGCACGTAAACGCAAGTTGGAAAGTATTTCGGCCGACACTTGAACTGGATTAACGTCGCCGCTGCGCACTTGAATAACCGGTGAAGTCGGATGCTCCAGGCTAAAGTCGTAAGGCAAATTTGGATAATTAGTGCGGATGTCGGTCAAGCTGCGGCCAAGAAAACGCTTGACCGAAACGATAGTGTTAACCGGATCATCACTGGCTCCAACTTTTGCTTGTTCACCCACCAAAATCTGATCTTTCTGATAACACACCACGGATGGCAACAGGTGATTATTTAGATTATCAGGCAGTGTTTCTGCCTTGCCACTGCGAACAGTAGCTACTAAAGAATTGGTAGTGCCTAAATCAATACCTACTGCCAATTTACGTTGGTGAGGAGCGGCGCTTTGACCGGGTTCTGCAATTTGAAGTAATGCCATAAAAAATTTGTATGCTTATTTGTTAACTGTTAATGACCTACACGACAAGCTAAAAGTCGCTGAGAGCATCTTCTTTAAGTTCGATTTCTTGACGCAATTTAGTCAAAAACTTTAACTTTCGTAGGGTATCGGCTGATTGTTGATCCGCTTCTAAATTATTTTCTGCTAGTAACTCACGAAGTTTTTCCAGGTAAGTATTAAGCTCCCCCTGAATTTCATCATCCAACTGTTCCAGAGACTCTATGTGTTCTGGGTCAGAGCCGATGTCTTCAAGTTGTTCTCGCCATTCCATCTGCTGCATTAAAAATATATTATCTTGCATGGTTTGTTGTTCATGATTCAGTTCAATACCGCGCAATTCGAGCATATGCCCTGCTCTAGATATCGGTTTCTTAAGAACTTGATAGCCATCATTAACTTGCGCATTTTTTTGCACCGCTATTAGTTTTTCAGCGGCACCGGCGGTGGCAAACTTGTCTGGATGGGTCAATTTTTGCAATATTTGATAGGTTTCAGCCAAGGAGACGCTATCAATATCAAATGACGGGGATAAATTAAATAATGCGAAAAAATTCATAATAATAATGAATAGCGGCTGATGATGATGAAAAAACTACAGAATGAGCGGCAGTGTTAAAAGCCGCCCGTCACTGATATTAAACATTAAAACTCTCACCACAACCACATTCACCGTTGGCGTTAGGGTTTCTAAATTCAAAACCTTCATTTAAGCCATCTTTGGCGAAATCCAGTTCAGTTCCATCAAGATAAACCAGGCTTTTTCCATCAATAATGATTTTTACGCCTTTATCTTCAAACACTGTATCGTCTGTGTTTAATTCGTCAACAAATTCAAGTACATAAGCCAGCCCAGAGCAACCGGTAGTTTTTACACCCAAGCGTAAGCCGAGTCCAGAGCCTCTATTAACTAGAAAACTTTGTGCTCGCTGTGCTGCGGCTTCGGATATCTTAATTCCCACTGAATACTCCTGACTGAATCAAATTCAACTACACTGCTACTTGTTTGCTTTTGTAATCTTCAACTGCAGCTTTAATGGCGTCTTCAGCCAGAATAGAACAGTGAATTTTTACCGGCGGCAAAGCTAATTCTTCAGCGATGTGAGTGTTGGTAATCAACACAGCCTCATCAATTGACTTACCTTTAACCCATTCGGTTACTAATGAGCTAGACGCAATCGCTGAACCACAACCATAGGTTTTAAATTTAGCATCTTCGATAATGCCATTTTCATCTATCTTCAGTTGTAACTTCATTACGTCACCACAAGCCGGTGCGCCAACCATACCGGTTGCGATGCTCGGATCATTCTTATCAAATCCACCTACATTACGTGGATTTTCGTAATGGTCTAATACTTTTTCACTGTAAGCCATGATGTATACCTATCGTTTAGGGCGCTAATATTATGACCAGCGTCGCCTGGTTATTAATTTAATGATTGAATCGATAAAATTAGTGGTGTGCCCACTCAACAGTATCCAGGTCGATCCCTTCTTTGTACATATCCCACAAGGGTGACATTTCACGTAACTTATCAATTGCGTTGCGAATGACGCCTATAACATAATCAATTTCAGCTACAGTAGTAAAACGGCCCATAGTGAAACGAATAGAGCTATGCGCTAACTCATCATTTAAACCTAAGGCTCGCAACACGTAGGAAGGTTCAAGACTTGCAGACGTGCAAGCAGAACCAGAAGAAACCGCCATATCTTTCAGGGCCATAATCAATGATTCACCTTCAACATAAGCGAAACTTACATTCAAGTTGCCGGCAATTCTACTTTCCATATCACCATTGAGATACACAGCTTCAATGTCTTTCACGCCATCCCACAATCGATTACGTAACATCAACAAACGTTCGTTTTCTGTTGCCATATCTTGTTTAGCAATCCGAAAAGCTTCACCCATACCAACAATTTGATGCGTCGCCATAGTGCCAGAGCGCATGCCCCGCTCATGTCCACCACCGTGCATTTGAGCTTCCAGACGAACTCTTGGTTTACGTCTAACGTACAAAGCACCTATGCCCTTAGGACCGTAGGTTTTATGGGCGGAAAACGACATCAAATCTACTTTCAACTCTTGTAGATCGATGGGCACCTTACCGGTGCTTTGCGCTGCATCGACATGAAACAAAATCTTCCGTTCACGACAGATTTCACCAATAGCAGCGATATCCTGAATAACACCAATCTCATTATTTACATGCATGACACTAATCAAAATAGTATCCGGGCGAATGGCTGCAACCAATTTATCCAAATCCACCAAACCGTTTGGTTCGGGATCCATATAGGTCACTTCAAAGCCTTCACGCTCCAACTGACGGCAGGTATCTAAAACTGCTTTGTGTTCGGTCTTTAGGGTGATTAGGTGCTTACCCTTTTTAGCATAAAAATTAGCTGCACCTTTAATCCCGAGATTGTTTGATTCAGTTGCGCCGGAAGTAAAAACTATTTCTCGTGGGTCAGCATTAACTAACTCAGCAATTTGGTTACGGGCGATATCCACTGACTCTTCTGCTACCCAGCCAAAGCGATGCGAACGCGAGGCGGGATTGCCGAAATTACCTTCTGTCGTTAAACACTCAGCCATTTTAGCAGCCACACGAGGATCAACCGGCGTAGTGGCAGAATAATCTAGGTAAATAGGTAATTTGATGTCGTTTTTTGCTTGTTCCACAATGTTACTCCACTTATAACTGCAAGCTAATAGCAATATCACTTGCCGCTATTTTATTTAAATGTTTATTCTTATCTTGGCGCTCAGCTACCTGCTTTACGTCTTTTTGGGCCATTAACTCGCCCAATGTAATGCCATCCAGAAAAACGCTAATGCGATTACTTAAGCCTTCCCACAAATTGTGAGTCAAGCAACGCTCACCGCCCTGACAATCTGACTGGCCCTGGCAACGAGTTGCATCTACTGACTCATCAACTGCGCGAATAACAGCACCTATTGATATTTCGTCAGCGCTATAGCCAAGCCGGTAACCACCACCTGGACCACGCACACTTTCCACCAACTTTTCTCTACGTAGACGTGAGAATAATTGTTCGAGATAAGACAATGAAATTTCCTGACGCTCAGATATATCAGCCAAAGACACCGGTCCACGCTGTGAATGTAAAGACACATCCAACATTGCGGTTACCGCGTAACGACCCTTAGAAGTTAATTTCATACCGAACACCCATCAAAAACGTAGCAGAATTTTCACATACTTGACTAATTTAGTCAAGTATAAGACCTACTAATTTAGTCAAGTATTATAAGGTTTTTTTCATGACTAAATATGCGGGTCGAAAGACTCTTTCGCATGTTGAATATCTTTAGCCAACTCTTCATCGGCAAAGGTCTCCAAATCCAGTAGGGGCAGAGATTTACCACAGACGTCTCCACCCATATTATTGATTGCTTTACACATTTCTTCCACTTTGGTGTCGATTAAATGCACATGGTCGACCATTACACCAATAGCATTAGCGATGGGGTCAGGATTATCAGTAGCCACCGCGTAGGCGTCGAAGCCATATTTTTTGGCGATTTTTTCTCGTTCACCATTTTTATGATTATCTGTAGGTGGTTTTTCAACGACCACTCTACCGGGAATTCCGATAACAGTCGCTCCAGCCGGCACATCCCTTACCACCACAGAATTAGAACCCACTTTCACCCCCTTGCCCATAGTGATTGGCCCAAGCACCTGTGCACCCGCCCCAACTACCACATTGTCCTCCAGGGTAGGATGACGTTTACCCGCAGCCCAACTAGTACCACCCAAGGTAACTCCATGATAAAGAGTCACATCGTCTCCAATTTCGGCCGTTTCTCCAATAACCACGCCCATACCATGGTCGATAAAAAACCGATGCCCTAGTTTTGCCCCCGGATGAATTTCAATACCCGTCAACCAACGGGTAAATGTTGAGAGGGAGCGTCCTAACCAAAGCCATTTAGCAAGCCATAACCTGTGGCTCAAGCGGTGTAACCAGATTGCATGCAAACCGGGATAATTGGTTAATACTTCGAATGTGTTGCGTGCAGCCGGATCACGGTGGAACACACTTTGAATATCTTCTTTCATTCGCTCAAACATGATTATCGAATTCCTGGTAAACCTATAAACAACTAGTTTTTGTTAATTATGGATTTTTCTATCGATGCCAACATACCGCGCAAAATATTCAACTCCTGAGTTTCAGGGCGTGCGCGATTAAACAAACGGCGTAATTTGGTCATCACCATACCGGGATGTTGGGCAATGATGAAATTCGTTTTATAAAGGGTTTGTTCCAAATGACTATAAAAACCCTCGAGGTCATGAGACAAGGGGTATTCTTTTTGCACTTCAGATCTGCGGATCGTATCTAAATGCGCCATGCGAATTTCGTAACACAATGTTTGTACCGCCGCCGCCAAATTCAAAGAGCTATACTCAGGATTGGCTGGAATACACACATGAAAGTGACACTGCTGTAATTCTTCATTGCTTAAACCATTGTTTTCACGACCAAACACCAATGCAACAGAGTATTTTTCTACCTCAGCAATTAACTTTACACCACACTCTCGTGGTTCAAGCATCGGCCACGATAAAGTGCGGGAACGTGCACTTGTACCGATCACCAAACCACAATCTGCAACTGCTTCGGCGAGGCTTGATACTATCTTTGCATTTGCCAGAACATCCCCTGCCCCGGCAGCCAAGGCACTGGCTTTGCCGTCTGGTGGCGCTACTGGATCAACCAATACTAACTGACTCAGACCCATGGTTTTCATAGCTCTGGCCGCCGAGCCAATGTTACCGGTGTGGGAAGTGTTTACTAATACGATTTTAATATTATCAAGCATAGTGAAATTGGTTTTGAGTAGGAAATTTTCCGGGCGCGGATAATAGCATATTTTTTTTTGGAAATAGTCAAAGGGAAGCAGTGATTGACCATTTAAACGATAGGACCAACCCTTTCATTACCGCACAGTCCCAGCAACTTGCCAAATAAATAGCTTCATAACAACGGTAATTGTTGCCTAAATTTTACCTATTTTAAAACACCAATTTCAAATCGGGACACACCATTTAGATCAATACCACAATAGAGCGAACTGCAGGAATTTTGATTGCTGATTCAATTTTTGTGAATGAATCATAAAAAAAAATTTCACAACTAAAACGAGCGTCAAAGTAATACAACTTGTAGAAAAATATTCTCATTGCTTAAATCGCACTCTCTGGTAAACTTTGCGGCGATTTTTTGTCTAGCCCTATACGGCGCTGGATGGTCTATTTTTTAATGTTCTTTTAAAATTGGTGGTTTAACTATGCATCCTATGCTGAATATAGCGGTTCGTGCTGCACGCGTCGCAGGCAATATCATTGCTAAAGGTTTTGAGAATCAGTCTGAATTAATGATTGAAGCCAAAGGTAATAACGATTATGTAACGCGTATTGATAAAGAAGCTGAACAAGCAATTATCAGTAAAATTCAGCAATCTTTCCCAGAACACAGTTTTGTCGGTGAAGAAGGCGGCGTAGTTGAAGGTGACAATGATTTTAAATGGATTATAGATCCTCTTGACGGCACAACCAATTTTATTAAAGGCATCCCTCATTTTGCCGTTTCAATCGCCTTAATGCACAAAGGTCGTCTTGATCAGGCTGTAGTTTTTGATCCAATTCGTGGTGAATTATTTACCGCCACTAAAGGTGGTGGTGCGCAACTTAATGGTTTCCGCATTCGCGCCAGTAAAGCAAAAGAGTTGAGCCAAACCATTTTAGCCACGGCCTTTCCCTTCAAAGACAAATCCACGCTTCCTGCATATATGACAAGTTTTGGCAAAATATTCCCCCACGCTGGTGATATCAGGAGAAGTGGCTCAGCGGCTCTTGATTTAGCCTATGTAGCTGCTGGTCGCTACGACGGTTATTGGGAAAAAGGCGTCAAACCATGGGATATCGCTGCAGGCGAATTATTAGTTCGTGAATCTGGTGGCTTAGTAACCGATTTTGATGGTGGTAATGACCCTATGCAGAAAGGTGAAATTGTAGCTGGCAGCCCAAAAATAGTACAGATTCTGGTGAAAAATTTAAAAAATTAATAAACTAAGTCTGTCAAAAGCAGCCAGGGTATTGGCCGCTTTGACAATTAACAAGCGAGCGTTGGCTCGCTTTTTTTATGTTTTACCGCTTGCTTTGTAAATACCGCACCCAGCAATCCTCGCAACATTAATCCAAGGAGTAAGCAACACAGACTGCCCCCCCCAGAACTTGGGGCGTCAGGTGGCGGAATACCAGGTGGTGGAACAACCACCGGTGCATACAAATCACTGCCATCATCAATTAGACGCATGGACATATCAGTGCCTCCCACATCGCTTTGGGTGCTGCCTAAAGTGTCCTCGTAATTGCTCCAGGCACCATTCTGCCAATCAACTATAGTGGCAGGATTAGTATCAAGCTGTTGTCCAACCATATCGGAGGTCTCGACTTCCAGCGCCAGCAAGCTTAGATTTTGCCAGTCAAAGTCGCTCTCCAAATTGAAATTGATAGCAAAAGTGTCGGTTTTGTAATGCTTGAACCCCTCCTCAATTAGCCAGCTTCCAGTACTTGTATCCAAGAGCCATTCGGAGCTTTGAGCAACAAATTTTAGCTCAATACCAATAACCTGGGACAAACTGCTAAACGCCACAACCTGGGTTCCATCAATTTGACGCATCGGTTTATTGAATATCAGTTTAAGTTGATAGTCTGTTGCACTCTGAAGGTCACCCGATTGGGTTGTTTGCAAAGTACGTTGACCATTTTGTGTCTGCCACTGCTGGGCTAAAACCAATGTGTTTTGGTTGTTGTCCCAAACCTCAATTGCCATTAGCATGGGAATTTCAGTTGTCGCATATAACCCTGATACTGTTGCGTCAGCAGTCTCATCGCGCATTCTGGAAACTTCAGAATTAGGCAAAATAAAGCCATCATGGGACACCCCAAAACCACCATAATCCACAGCCGAATTTAAGGGTTCAATTTCCAGTGTATAAGCTGGGATTTGATAAGTATTAGCAAAATACTCATCGGTGGCACCAATCCCACCACCGGATGCCGATGGGCCGTACTCATATTTAAAGTCATTAGCCGCTCGCATTACTGAGGCAAATTGCTGGGTGACATCGTTTCGTCTACTATTATCGGTAAACGGCGTGAAATAAATTTGCGAATAAGAATGGGTATCGATATAAAAACGCAATCTGCTTTCATCAGCAAGCTGAGCAGCCTGCTGCAAGGCTTGAATCTCTGATTCTGAGGCAGGGCCAGAACCATGATGTACTATCGAGTCCACATCGTCAGAACTCCGGTTACTGTTGGTCGCCCAGTAGATAGCGTTGTTACGATTAAGATCGATGCCCTGCAGGCTGTCCTCTATGGTTTCCAAATCCTCGTCCACCTCGCGCATATTTTTGCGGCGCATACGCCCATCTCTGGGTTGCTGCTGTGAACTGGTGACTTGTGTTGGAAAGCGCTGAGTCTGCAAAAACCCATCGACATTGAGCACCGGGATTAAAACCAAATTCAGGTTTTCCAGCAAATACTGTGCAATATGCTGATCTTCCCTACCATCAAACAGGCGCTCCATATAACCTGTTAATGCTTCCGGACTTTGCCATTCCCGTGCGTGTATGCCTCCATTAATCAGCGCGGCGCCCTCATTCGCACCAGATATTGTCAAGGTATCCCCATCACTTAATTGATATGCCCAAATTGGCCGACCATTGTAGGTCTGTCCAATTTGTATTTGGCTAAACAATGTCGTTTGCGCGACTAACTGTTGATGACGCATATCGAGGCTTTCATATGTGCGAAAACCATCAATGGGAGTCAGAGAGTCGACCGGCAAGGGCACTTCATAGCCTAGGGGGACTAAATTATCGCCTGTTTGTGTATCGGTGTAAGTAAAAGTCACTGCCTTAGTAAATGCCGCAAAAGCCAATAAGGCGAGTAAACATAGGGTTTTCATTGCTTTGCTCCCATGTTTTTAGCTTGCTGCAAATTTTTCTGGGCTAGTTTGCTAAAACTTGAAGGAGTCTGTTGGCTTAATTTATCAACTAAAACATCTGCGAATGATTGATCCCTCACTTTACTCAGCACAGCAACGGCACGCCATTTTAAGTCTGGCTCATCCAAAGCTAAACTAAGTACTTCCTGGGCTTTGTTGTTGCTCGAATAACGACTAGCCAAAGCAAATAAAGCTTGAGACTGGATATCTTTATTATTCACCGCTAAGGCAAGTTGTTCGACTACCTGATAATCGTCAAATAAGGAGGACAACTTACTCAGCGCCTGATAGCTGTATTCATCTGCGGGTCGTTGCCACAACAGTGCCAACAACTCAACGGACTTTGCCTCAACCGCCAGGTTAGCCAACAACTCGTTATTTGTCTGAAGAATATCTTTAGCCGATACCAAATAATGCTCAGCCACTTGCTGCGCCTGTTGTTCATTGATATTTTGTAGCCATTGCTTAAGTGCTCTGCGGCTAATACGATCTTGCGCACTCAAAACTTTTCCCCATTCCCAATGACTACTGTCCCAGAGAAGCTGCAACTGTTCAACATGCAGATTGATTTGCCAATGCATTAATGTTGCTTTAGCTTGCCTGGCAATATCGATAATGACTAACTGTTGATTTGGATGATCAGGATTAGCAACAGTCAGGGACTCTTTGCTAGCTAACTGGTTTTCCAGCCAAAGTTGTTGTTCAGTAGATGGCTGTGTAAGGACTGACAACTTGCGCAGCCATTGATGTTTCAACCATATTGTTTGACTTGGGCTTAGGCCTTTTAAGTGTTTATCTAGTTGACCTTTGGACTCGTCTAAAACCACGTTTAGACTTTGTTGCTTAAACGTTCGTCTAAGTTCATCTAATTGTGCCTCAGATGTTTGGATTGCCAGAGCAGAGTGCGAGTAGCAAATCATCGCTACACTGGCTAACATTTGTAAATAGCGCATTATTTACTTGCCTCCATATTGGTGGAATAACCAAAGAAATGTACTTAACAATAACGATTTATTAGCCAATTGACAAAGCCATAGGGAATTTTTGGCTTGTTTTCATCGAAGATTGTCTTTTATGCCACTTCAAACATTATAAATTGTAGTTGATTATAGTCCTCTTACTAAATGAGGGAGATTGATATGTCATCTGTTGTTTCCAGAATACCCGCCGCCAATAGCAAAATTGCCCTAGCTCATTTTCAGCACTTACTACAATTTGAAACAGACTGCTGGGACGTGCATTTTGCGATCGCGAATAAACGCCAGGACTTTGTCTTGCTGGACGTACGTAGTGCGCTTTTGTACACACAAGGGCATATTGAAGAAGCCTTAAATCTGCCCCATAAAAAGATCAATATTGAGACTATGGCCAAGTACCCAGAGGATATCTTGTTTGTGGTTTATTGTGCTGGCCCGCACTGCAACGGCACTGAGAAAGCGGCTATAAAGCTTGCGGAGTTAGGGCGCCCAGTGAAAAAGATGATCGGTGGGATTATGGGTTGGCTTGATGAGGGCTTTGAGCTGGTAAGTCCATGACGACTATCCCTTCTAACGACATGAAGGGATGACCACAGAGGCCCAGAGGGCACGGAGGTTTTATTGTTGTTTTGGACATTGATATTATTGATTGCCCTGTGACCTCTGTGTCTCTGTGGTGAATTTACGTTTTTAAAAGATAAGGATAACCACCCGCTTCTAAGGACATGAAGGGATGACAGTTCTTTATTTTAATTCCAATCGAACCAGACGGCCGCTTTTAGTGATACTGATACCATGATTGATGCTTTCGCCAACGCTGGGAATAGCCTTATCGATGGTACTAAACACCTCACCCAAATGTGTTCCTGGGACTGGATACAGGTGAGAAAAACTTAATACGGGATGGTATAACATTGAGCTGGCAAGAATCGCAGCATACCAGCAGTTATTTAGCCTTTTGTACAAACCAAATACTACATACAAAAAAACCGCTAGGTGCGCCAAGATAACTGGGCCACTAGCGGTCTGGCCGTATATTGTTCAACAACAAACGGCACTTTTTAGTTGATAAGTTGTTTAAGCTAGAGGTTCCTGATCTGCCCCTTCTTTCTCTATTTCAGTAGGCATTAAGTCTTCTTTACTGACGCCTAGTGCCAAGGCCACAAAACTCGCAACATAAATTGACGAATAAGTACCAATGACGACACCAAACAGCAAGGCGGTGGCGAAGCCATGAATAGTTGCGCCGCCTAATAGAAATAGGGACAACAGTACCAAGATAGTGGTCAATGAGGTGATAATCGTTCGATTGAGAGTTTGTGTTAGCGATATATTGACGATCTCTTCCGGCTCACCCTTACGAATTTTACGAAAATTTTCACGGATACGGTCGGACACAACGATGGTATCGTTTAGGGAGTAACCTATCACCGCCAACACCGCAGCAAGTACCGTTAAGTCAAACTCTAAGCCAAGCACTGAGAACAAACCCAAAGTTAAGATAACATCGTGCGCCAATGCCGTTACCGAGCCTACAGCAAAGCGCCATTCAAAGCGCATCGCCACGTAAACCAATATACAAAGCAGTGAAACTAACATCGCTAACCCACCTTGTTCGGTCAACTCATCACCCACGCTCGAACTAACGTATGAACTATTGCGCATTTCAACGCTGGTATCCGCTTGTTTAAGTACGGCAATCGCTTTGTCACCTAGTTCTGCTGGCTTAACCCCTTCAACAGAGGCTAGACGTATCAATACATCTTGGCTACTACCAAAATTCTGTACCACCGCATCCCTGAAATTAGCTAATTCCAGTTGCTCTCGCACTTTTTTTAGATCAGCAGTTTGTCCATAGCGTATTTCGATTTGCGTACCACCGGTAAAATCCAGCCCCCAATTAAGCTGATTCACGCCCAAAGAGACTAAAGAGCCAATAATTAATATTGTTGACAAAACAGCAGCTGGAATACGCAATGACATAAATGCCACGGTTTCTTTCAAATTCAATATTTGCATCTTGGCGCTCCTAAATTGATAACTTGCTGAGACGTTTTCCGCCCCACCAAGCATTAACAACAGCACGGGTAACAATAATGGCTGTAAACATGGAGGTAGCAATACCTATCATTAGCGTTATGGAGAAGCCTTTTATTGGCCCTGTGCCCACTGCAAATAAAATCAAACCGACAATAAATGTGGTGATATTGGCGTCGAGTATGGTGGAAAATGCGCTATCGTAACCATGATGAATAGCCTGCTGCGGACTTCTTCCATCGCGAATTTCCTCTCGTATGCGCTCGAATATCAACACGTTGGCATCAACAGCCATACCGACGGTTAATACGATACCCGCCATGCCCGGTAAGGTTAGCGTTGCACCGGGGATCATCGACATAATACCGACAATCATCACCAAATTTAGGGTTAGAGCAATATTGGCCACAAAACCAAATTTTTTGTAGTAAATCAGCATGAAGATGAGTACCGCAACAAAGCCCCATAAAATAGCCTGTTTGCCCAGTTCGATATTTTCTTTACCCAAACTTGGACCAACTGTGCGCTCTTCAATGATTTGAATGGGCGCGATCAAGGCTCCAGCTCTCAGCAGTAAAGCTAAGTTCTGAGCTTCTTTAGGAGAATCAAGACCGGTGGTTTCGAAAGAACTACCAAAATGGCCACGAATAGTTGCGTTATTGATAACTCTGCGTTCTTTTTCGAATATCAATTTACCGTCAGCGTCACGGTCACCGGTAGATTTATACTCAATAAAAACAGTCGCCATGGGATTACCAATATTGTCTTTGGTAAAACGAGACATTTTAGCTCCACCCTTCGAATCCAATGAAATAGAAACTTTAGGCATACCGTATTCGTCTACACCCGCATTCGCATCAATGATGTGATTTCCGGTGACGATTATTTTTTTCTTGAGTAATACTGGGCGATCATCTTGATATAACAGTTCTGAGCCCGCTGGCACACGTCCACTTAGTGCATCTCGAACATCATGTTCGATATCAACTTGCCTATACTCCAAGGTCGCCGTAGCATTTAGAATTTCTTTAGCTTTAGCCGTGTCTTGCACACCTGGCAACTGCACAACAATTCGCTCCGCACCTTGCTTTTGCACCACAGGCTCAGCCACACCTAGCTGATTCACACGATTACGAATGATGGTGATATTTTGTTTTACTGCGTAATCACGGATTTGCGCCAATCTTTGATCAGACATGCTGGCCCTAATCATCAGATTATCTTTTTCGGAAAAGACTATATCCTTATTACGGTTTTTTAGGAAAAACTCTGCTTTATCGAGAGTGTCTTGATCCCGAAAATAAATTTCTACGTTTTTATCGACCTTTTTAACGGTGCGATATCGAATATCTTCTTCACGCAGTGTGCTACGAAAATCACCAACCATATCTTCAAGTGATTTTTCTAGAGCTACATTCATATCCACTTCCATTAAGAAGTGCACCCCACCACGTAAATCAAGACCCAACTTCATGGGTGTGCCACCCAATGCAGCCAGCCATTCCGGCGTATCTGGCGCCAGGTTCATGGCAACAAAATAGTCACTACCCAAAGCTTTTTCTAAGACTTCACGGGCAACTAATTGCGTATCTAAATCTTTTAGCCTAATCAGAATCTGTTCATTTTCCAATACCACGCTTTTAGCCGTGATATTAGTGGCTTTTAATTGAGCTTTGACCCGTTCATAAAGAACGCTATCAACTACGGCATTACGTCCGGCAGATATCTGCACAGCCGGATCTTCACCGTATAAATTGGGGGATGCATATAGAGCACACATTGCGACCACAAAGATCACCATGATGTACTTCCATAGCGGAGTTTGGTTTAACACTGAATATTCCTCATCTTTTAGTTCTTTTTACCTGGCCAGTGGAATGTCATCCCAAGCACAAATAAGCGGGCCAATGCCCGCATTAATTATGTATAAAGTCGATTATATCGCCTTCATGGTACCTTTCGGTAGTACAGCTGAAACTGCAGATTTTTGAATAACAATATTTGTAGTGTCATTCAGGGCAATTTCGATAAAATCTTTTTCTTCAGAAACCTTACTGATTTTACCTACCATGCCGCCCTGAGTAAGGACTTCGTCGCCTTTACTAAGTGAGGTCACCAGGTTTTTGTGATCTTTGACACGCTTGGCTTGTGGGCGATAAAGCATAAAGTAAAAAATCAAGCCAAATACACCAAGCATGATCAACATTTCAAAACCACCACCAGCACTGCCACCCGAAGCCGATTGGGCGTAAGCATCAGAAATAAATAAACTCATAAGTTCCCCTCATTTTTAAAATACATATTATTATAGTGCCGGTACAGGCATGTCTTTTTGGGCGTAAAATTCCGCCACAAATTTTTCTAATTTTTGCTCAGCAATAGCCTCACGTAAACCTTGCATTACCCGTTGGTAATAACGCAAATTGTGGATAGTGTTCAACCTTGCGCCAAGTATCTCATTGCACTTATCCAAGTGATGGAGATATGACCGGGAATAGTTTTTACAAGTGTAACAGTCACATTTTTCGTCTAAGGGCCCAATATCCGTTTTGTGAACGGCGTTACGAATTTTTACAACACCACTGGTCACAAACATATGTCCATTGCGCGCATTGCGCGTCGGCATAACACAATCGAACATATCTATGCCTCGTCGCACTGCCTCAACTATATCCTCTGGTTTACCTACACCCATCAAATAACGAGGTTTTTCAGCCGGTATCTTATCGGCGGTGTGATCAAGTATGCGGATCATATCTTCTTTAGGCTCGCCGACTGACAGGCCACCAATAGCGTAACCATCAAATCCAATATCTTCTAAGCCTGCCAGGGATACGTCACGCAAGCCTTCGTACATACCTCCCTGAATAATTCCGAACAACGCAGATGAATTATCACCATGTTCATCTTTACTACGTTTCGCCCAGCGCAAAGATAACTCCATAGATACACGAGCTTCACTTTCTGTGGCAGGGTGAGGAGTGCACTCATCAAAAATCATTACGATGTCTGAGCCCAGGTCACGTTGTACTTGCATGGATATTTCTGGAGTAAGCAGAATTTTTTCACCATTAATCGGTGAACGAAAGGTCACACCTTTTTCAGTAATTTTGCGTAAATCACCGAGACTAAAGACTTGAAAGCCTCCCGAATCGGTCAAAATAGGTTTATCCCAGTGCATAAAATCATGCAAATCGCCATGCTGCTTGATAATCTCAGTACCAGGACGCAACATCAGGTGAAAGGTATTACCCAAACAAATATGCGCCCCAGTTTCATCCAGCTCTTCTGGCGTCATTCCTTTCACTGTACCGTAGGTCCCAACGGGCATAAACGCCGGTGTTTCAACTACACCGCGTTTAAAAATAAGGCGACCACGACGTGCTTTGCCGTCAGTGTTATCTAACTCGAATTGCATTAAAAATCTCTGCTTAGGAAATATCAGCCCAGCTGATGTAAATATGTATTGGCAAATTACACCAACACTAAAAAAGTCGCAGGATTATATACGAATCAAGCTACCGAATAAAAATTAAAAACATCTATTTTTTCTGAAGCGATCATTAATCAGGCTGTTTCTCGATAAACATGGCGTCCCCATAGCTAAAAAAGCGGTACTCATGCTCAATTGCCTGGCCATATGCGTGCATGATATTTTTTTTACCTGCGAAGGAACTAACCAGCATAATTAAAGTGGATTCAGACAAATGAAAGTTGGTTAACATCGCGTCTATCAACTGAAATTGGTAGCCTGGATAGATAAAAATATCAGTGTCGCCAAAAAATGGTCGTAACTCTGTGTTATTTTTCAGCGCTTTTTGAGCAGCTGACTCCAGAGAACGTACCGAGGTAGTGCCAACTGCTACTACGCGTTTTCCAGCAGCCTTTGTTGCCAGAACCGCATCTACGACTTGTTGAGGCACTTCTGCATATTCAGAATGCATCTGATGGTCGAGAATATTGTCAACACGCACCGGCTGAAATGTGCCAGCACCCACATGTAAAGTGACATATTCGCAAACAACACCTTTGTCCTTAAGTTGTTGCAGTATAGTTTCATCAAAGTGCAAACCAGCAGTAGGGGCAGCTACTGCTCCCGGTTTTTTATTATAAACGGTTTGATAGCGCTCTTTATCAGAGTCTTCATCCGGTCGATCAAGATACGGTGGCAATGGCATATGACCAAACTGTTCCAACAAAGGCAAAACCGCCTCTGAATTCAAAAATTTAAGTTCAAACAATGCATCATGACGCGCAATCATTTCAGCTTCAACTGCGCCTTCTAACAACATCTTAATACCAATTTTTGGCGCTTTACTCGCACGCACATGAGCCAACACCCGGTGCTCGTCAAGTACTCTCTCGATTAGCACTTCAACTTTTCCACCCGAGGCTTTATGTCCCAATAAACGTGCTGGTATCACCCGA
The DNA here is from genome assembly GCA_047622205.1 of Paraglaciecola sp. Taxonomy (GTDB): domain Bacteria; phylum Pseudomonadota; class Gammaproteobacteria; order Enterobacterales; family Alteromonadaceae; genus Paraglaciecola. Next base: position 1,224 of record JBLHNW010000013.1, on the reverse strand, counting down.
GTATTGTTAAACACCAATAAATCGCCGGGATTAAGCAAATCAACTATTTGACTAAATTTCTGGTGCTGTAAGTTTCCGGTTAAGCCATCCAGATGTAGCATTCTACTTGCAGAACGTTCTTTGGTTGGATAACGAGCGATCAAGGATTCGGGTAAATCAAAGTGGAAATCAGATACTTTCATATTAAATCTGGAAATAATGTCCGGCAAAAATTCGAGCTGCATTTTACATTAATATCACAGCAATATGCATTTTTATGAATAACACTGAGACTTCACATAAGCAGCGGGGAAAACTCTTGCACAATTAATTTATGAAACTGCCCCGCTACAATGTCTAAAAGCTTTTTTGAGACAAACTGAACGGCCAACCCCTGAACAACCTTAGTAGCGTTGAATTATATCTATGCAAGCGTTAAGTATTAAAGTTCATACCTACCACTTACTTTACATACCCCTATATCATTGCGCTTAAACTTTAATCAATCATACTGATTGCACAGTTTGATTATTATGTTTTCTTCCTAATGTACTGTCCTTTTTCCCGGGCTACCTTCATAAGTAGTTCCGGGTTTTTTTTGCCTGCAATTTATACCTTAGGTACCTATAAAACGTTTTGTCGATTATATTTTTACTTACATCGGTCAGCACTTCAACGAACTAAATTTCAGTTGATGCTGAACTAAAAAGAAATGTGTTCCAATAAGCCAATGGCCTTACTAATCCTCAAATGGCTTGCCCATGTCGGCAAATATATCTACTATTTCATCCCTTTCAATGCGTCGCATATTCAACACGTACATGATTTGTAACAACAAATCTGCACCCAATATGCCTTTATTCACTTTATTTCTGAGGTTGTCTGCGCTTTGATTGACCCCTATAGTGTTTAAGCGTGTACTGAGGTCTTGGTATTTTACGCCACGTCTGGACATTTCAGCTTTAAGGAGGCGTTGCACCAACTGACGCCAATCGGCCGATATTGTAGACTTATGGGTTTCATTGGACTCACTGTATGTTTTTTGCATCTTGACCTCATAAAATTTACACTTTAATTGTGACGTATAATTTACATTTAAATAAAATAATGTGCAAATGATAAAAATAACATTTGACTAATCTATTTCTAACTGACTACACTATGGCCTGTGTTTAGCAATGTCTAAAACTTTTTATTTAATTTTAAAAAGATTGTACATAGCTCACGTAAGGTCATACGACTTAT
>JBLHNW010000012.1:0-21778 GCA_047622205.1 Paraglaciecola sp. | reverse complement strand
AAGGCGCAAGAGATCGGATGCGACGCAGTATCGGTCGATGGCTTCGAATGCGGCGGCCACCCTGGCGAGGACGACATTCCAAATATGATTTTACTACCACGCGCGGCAGATGAGTTAGAGATCCCTTTCGTCGCCTCCGGCGGTCAGGCCGACGCTCGTTCACTCGTAGCATCCCTCGCGATGGGCGCTGAAGGCATCAACATGGGCACGCGCTTCATCGCAACTAAAGAAGCGCCGGTGCACGAGAATGTGAAGCGGGCGATCGTTAATGCCACCGAACTCGACACACGCTTGATCATGCGTTCGCTGCGCAATACCGAACGTGTGCTAAAAAATGACGCAGTAGATCGCCTCATAGCTAAAGAGAAAGAGCTTGGCGACGCGCTTACGTTCGACGATATCCACGATGAGGTTGCCGGCGTGTATCCAAAGATAATGCTCAAGGGCGATATGGAGGTAGGTGCATGGTCATGCGGAATGGTCGCTGGTTTGATTCACGACATCCCGACGTGTAAAGAGCTGATCGACCGTATTATGGCCGATGCCGATACGATTTTGACCCAGCGCCTCGCGGGTATGCTGCGCGGGTAATAGATGGGACGTCTTAGTTCTGCGTCTAGGCCAGTGATTGACTAGGCGCTTTTTCCGAAAATTAACAGGAAATCTAAATTAATTAATAACAAAGCAGGCTAAAACCCTCAGTCGACTTTACCTACTGGGGTGCCCAAAGCCTCTGATGTTTGCAAACCAAAAGTTTACACTACTCCCAGATACTTGTTATCAATCGCTTATAATCACCCTTAAGTTTATGCATACTATTAACAATTCGAATAAATAGGCGAGCTTGGAAAGACAATGATAAGAAAAAGCGTGATGTGTTTGGTAATAATCTTGAGTGCTTCTTTTATAGCTAGCACTTTGGCTGCCGATGATATGCCAGTTTTACCTGAATACCGTTACGCACCAAGTAATACTGTGTTAGACGACGTGAATGAAAAGCGAAATGCTGCAATATCAAAGAATAAACGCTTAATGGTGGTGTTTGGGGCCGAGTGGTGTCATGACAGTCGCGGTTTGTCACAACGTTTTTCAAGGCCAAAAATAAACGCAATACTACAAAAAAAATATGAAATTGTATTTGTTGATATTGGCTATTTAACCACTGGATTTAAAGCCATTCAGCAACTAAACCAGCCAATTTATTACGGTACACCTGCTGTTTTAATAGTCGATCCCAAGACAAATACTCTATTAAATGAGTCCACAATAATGCATTGGACTAATGCTGATTCATTGGCGCTAGCAGAATATAATGACTATTTTTCCCAAGACTTTGAGCTTCCACTTGAAGAAGAAACGCGCGATCCCGTCGTATTGGCATATTTAGCTGAAATACGTCAGTTTGAGAAGACGCAAGCCGCTCGATTACGCCTAGCATATCAAGTTGTAGGACCATTATTAAAAAGCTACAAGGAAACCGATATCGGACTAACGGACGAGTTTGAAAACACCTGGGACGAAGTTAAAAGCTATAGGACAGCCATCCCAGGTGATGTAGCAAAACTCGTCGAACAGGCAAAAACCAAGGCGGAAAATGGCGATAAAACAGCGCTAGATTTTCCAGAATACCCAGCATTCAGTTGGGAAAAATAATACGCAAAAAATATTCACTAAGACACCCATTTTGACCTTGAGTAAATTGCGAATCGCCGTCTTGTTAAATAACCCGTTGACGAGCGAGGCACCTGAATAGGACTGACTTATGTATCGTTTGTTTTAAGGCATCGCAACTGCGAACTATTGTGTTAAAACCAAGCAAGTTGGGGGCCTCGTCCGAAGTAGTACTAAGACGAAATTACTCTGAATAATTCCCTGTCGATTTCGCAGTTAATCGCTATACTGATGATTCAATTAACGAACGTTAAATGAACTATATACATCTTGGCAAGGAAGCGGTCGAGCAGCAAAGTTACCTTTCTAAACCATTCTCACTAATTTAGTTTTGCTCCCTACAGAACATTAGAGAATACTGCATGCACGACGATAAAGGTCACGGATTTTTTATCCTTTTGTCTTCCCCTTCTACCAAAAAAATTGGCCAGTAAAAACCTGGTGGTTGGCTGTTCTAGCGTTAATACCTATTTTAGATTTCGTTTTTTACGAGGCTGTCGATTAGCTTTGGTTGCCAGAATGGGAAATGACGAGAAAGAGATCCTACCGGATGCCTACGTAGGCACATTCTTTATTAAAGGGTGTGTACTTTGGTTTATGACAGTGTTTTATATGATTATCCCAACAATTATCATTTTTAGCTTTGGTGCGGGAGAAATTGGTAATTTATTCGCTGCATTAGGATGCTTTTGGACTAGCATGTTTGGCAGTGAAACTGATCCAAGTTTATATATGTGCTTAAAAGCGGAAGCCAGTGAAATGATGCTTCGAATCACGATAGAAATAGTTTGGTTAATGGTTGCAGGTTCTTTATATCGCGTAGCAACAAATTGTGTAGACACCCATTGTAATTCAATCAAATATCCAAAGTCATTTGAGCATATTTACAATGGTGTTTTGTTAAACAGTTGCTACATCATTCATCATCTGTCGCACTTTGATTATCAAGCTCATCAAACTTGGCCGCCATGGTTGGGTTGCGCCGCGTTAGTTTTTTGATCGTTACATCCTGTGACTTGTCATTGGCAAGACGAAGATTTCGATCTGTACTCAATAAAGCATCTTTTGTTTTTTGCAGATGGTCGATTGACTTATCAATCTCATCGATTGCTGTCTGAAATTTCCTGGAGGCGAGGTCATAGTTCTTCGCAAATGCCTCTTTGAATTTATCGAGGTCGTTTTCGAAGTTTGTTATGTCGGCGCTCTGAGCTTTTACAAGAGCAAGCTCTGTTTTGTATTCAAGCGACTTCATGGCAGCATTACGCAGCAGCGTAATGATAGGGATAAAAAACTGAGGGCGAACGATATACATCCTTGGGTAGCGGTGGAATACATCGACTATCCCAGTATTATAGAGCTCACTATCAGGCTCGAGCAGGGATACCAGCACTGCGTACTCACACCCTTTTTCTGTGCGATCTTTATCGAGTTCCTTTAAAAAGTCTTCGTTCTTTTTTTTGGTTGCAGTGGTATCGTTTTCATTCTTCATTTCAAACATGATTGAGACAATCTCAGTGCTAGCCTCGTCCGAGTCGCGAAAAATATAGTCACCCTTACTACCCAGCCGCGCATCATTATCTTTTTCGAAATAAGCCCTTGGGAATGCTGTCGATCTAATGCGATTAAACTCAGTCTCACAGTGCAGTTCGAGTGTTTCGCCAACCATCTTCGTTGATAGACGGGCCTTCATATCCCGGAGGCGCTCAATCGCATCGTCACGATCCTTTATCTGAGTCTCGTATTTGTCCTTGAGCGACGTCTCGGCAAGTTGTTTTTCAAGCCCCGCTTGCTTAAGACCATTCTTCAATTCGTCGCGCTCTTTCTCGACCACACTTACTGCACCAGTGATCGCGATCTTCTGCTCAAGCTGAGTGGCGTCGAGCTTAGCTTTTAAGATCTGGATTTCTTTATCTTTTGTTGCGGCTGCCTCCTGTAGTTCCTTGCCAAGCTTTGCATCTGCAAGTTCGGAAGCTGCTTGCTTAGCGCGTTTAGTCTGTTCAAGCTCGCTGGCTAGGGCATCCCTCTCTTTTTCTATTCTGCCCAGCGCCTCGGTCACTGCAAGTTTAGTTGTGACTTCACCGGTATCCAATTTAGCCTTTAATGCTTGAATCTCGGTATCTTTGGCGGCGGTAGCTTTTTGCATTGCGCTACCCACTTCACTCTTGGCAAGCTCTACCGCATTCAGTTTTTCTTTTTCGGCCAGTTCAAGACGCTCGTGCAGTTGTTGATTAAACTCGTCATCACGAACCTGCTTTAGAATGTCTGCGTACCCAGTTTCATCAATTTTGAATGCTTTATCGCAGTGTGGGCAGATGATTTCATGCATGTTTTTTTCCTTTCTGATGTAAATTCGTAACTGCAAACCTTGCCTTTCGCGAGTTACCTTTCTCGTTTTTCCACATCAATCTTTTGTATCACACTACTTAAGTACTTGTATAGAAGAGAGTTTTATTTACCAAAAACATGTCCAAGCCGAAAGCTACAATCCAAACACCCCCCAACAAACGCACAGCTAACCCATTCCCTCGGAACACACTGCTACCCCAAATTAAGGCTCAACGTTTAGCCTTAGCAAACAACATAAAGTGCTTTCTCGCGCGGGTGAGGCCTGTGTATTTCAATTCTCGATTTAAGCTTACACTTACATACACACCCTTTTTAATTTCGAGTGAATTGCAAATCGCCATTTTGTTAAATACAGAAAGTAAAAGGCCAGGTATCAAAGTAAAACTGGCGCCATAGGCCGCTGTCCTAATTCTTTAAACTGTGTAATTTTTTAAGCTGTGGCTAGTGCTAAAAGACTTTAAACACGAGCTAGCAAAATATAATTGATGGAGTATAGCAATTTATGCAGGCCGCATAATCGCCGAAGTTAATACAGTGGTGAAAATAAGAGCCTGACCTCAGCCAGGCTCTATTTGGATGTTTAGTGGTCCTTTACTACCTTAAGCGGAATGGTTTGTGTGTGTCCGCCTTCAAATATTAAGGTCACCTCTGTCTGGTCACCGTCTACCATCTTTCTCTTCGGCTCTCTTAACATGAGATGTTTGCCACCGGATACAAATTTGAGCTGAGCGCCAGATTTTATTTGAAGGTCCTCCAATTCGTTCATTTGCATCATACCGTCTTCCATTTTCATTTCATGAAATTCCACTTTCTCATAATCTGGACTTGAGGCAGACTGCAGCTCAATTGGCGAATCACTGACATTAATAAGTGTCATAAAACCAGCGTTTGTTCTGGCTTTAGGATGAGCCTCACGTACCCAGGCGTTCATTACAGCAACGACGTCAACACCCACTACTGGTTCAGCAACTTTAGGCTTTCTATAAGCTTTTAGTTTACTCACCATTGGTTTGGGTGGGGCTGCATTTGGATCGTGTAACTCATCCATGTAGGTTATTAATTCCATTACTTCCTGCTGATTGAGACGCAGATTCGGCATTGGTAAATTATTATACTTTTTGAGTAACGCTAGAGCGATCGGATCTTTATTTGCTATCATTTTATCCGGAGCGCGTAACCATTTAATTAACCACTGCTGTTCACGACGTTTGGTGACTCCTAATAGATCCGGACCGATATCATCGTCATCCTCAACCCCATCAACGGAATGGCAAGTCGCACATCGGGTTCTGAAAATAGGCTCTCCGAGCGTCAGTGGACGCAATTCAGGAGCCTTATCGTAGTCATCCCCTTCTTGCTTTGAGACCCATCCGCTCAACCAGTTACCCATTTGGTCAGCCAAAACATGTGGATTTTCAAAAGGTGAACGAGTCATCCATCTACCTGTTTTTTGATTACCGATAATCATACTCACGTTATGATTATTTTTGTTGGGTCCGGTATCTATTCCCTCAACATACAAGCCTAACTTACGACGTAAGCCAATAATTTCTTGTTTATCTCCAGTCAGGAAAGTCCATTTCGCGCCGAAGCGTTCACGATATTCAGCCATTACTTCTGGGGTATCATTTTCCGGGTCGATGGTTATGGAATAAAAGTGAACGTCTTTACCAATCCTATCACCCATAATCTTTTGCACTTTGGTGAGTTGTGCGGTTTCAAGGGGGCAGACGTCAGGGCAACTGGTGTAAATAAAATTTATCGCAACTATTTTATCTTTAATTAAATCGTCGAAAAATTTTACTGTTTTCCCTTCATGGGTAGTGAGTTCAGTATTTGGAAAGTAATCCGCTCCCCATATTGATTCTGCGGATATAGAAAATGTAGACACCATTAGCAATGCTGCGACACTCGCTATCCGTAACTTGTTAAACATACTTACCTCTCGCTAGTTTGATGCTAAATTTATGCTTTTTCGAAACACACAGTCTAAAAATGAAAAAGCACGGACTACTATAAAGTAATCCGTGCTACACGTTTGCTAATATTAGCCTGCTAAGGTTTAGATAACTTTCTAGCCCTGTGCAATGCCATATCGATAGTCACTGGCGTAGGACAGTTAACTACGTGAGGCGAGTTCATGTTTTCGAAATTGTAGTCATTGCTACCAATTTTGAAAGGAGCCGCCCCCGGCCATTCGTGGATCATCACCTTACCCTCTTCCCTAAGTGCTTTAAGCTCGTCTAAGCCTTTAATGACAAACACTTCATCAGGAGTAGCAACTTCACTATTCCAGTGAGCGAATCCAATATGCCACATTGGGCTATAATCGTCTTCAGGCATGAAGTAAGAAGGCAAACCAATTTGTCCTCCTAATGGACCACCACCAGCCAGTTGCATAGATAAATCTACGCCCGCAGTTACAGCATTAACATCGGACGGCGGATAACTTGCGTTAAGCGGCACCGGTGGTAAGAACTGTACTAGTGGAACAGCTACTTGCGCCAGGAACTCATGCTTAGGTACGTAAATAACGCCCATGTTGTTAGCAGGTCCCGCAGGGAAAGAGTCAACCACAATGTAATAGGGCAGATAATCTGAATCTTCTGTCCATGACTTATGCAGTTTCATCCGTACATAAGGTTCAGCTGTATCGACATTTATTTCAACCGCATGTCCGGTATCGCCACCCCATGTTTCACCGTTATACATACAAGATGTATTAGGTGGATCATCCGGGAATGTACCTTCCACTTTTGGATCACAGTTAACATCAACTCTTAACTCTTCCCAATCTTCAGTTCCCCAATTAATAAAGAACGAGTTAATAATCACGTCTTTGCCATCCATTGTGACACGGCGCAGTGGTGAGTAAGTATTATCTGCACTTTGGGCAGGGATATTGGGATCATTCTGGTCCAAGAAGTCCGCATTTATGCGTGTAACCGGATTAGGCAAGTCGCCAAAGAAAGTAAAGGTATCCGTTGCAGCATCATAGCTTGCTTCAGAAGTCGCAGCTTCTGGAGTACCGACTAATGCGCCAGCCCATGCTACGCCATATTCCTCTGCCAAGTCGATGTCAGAAATATCATGTAAAACGAAGAATACTTCACGCTCTGTACCAGCAGCATCAATGTTTATACCGCGACGCAATGGTATTTTACCGACTATTCTTTCATCTTCAGTTGGATTCAAGGCATCGCCAATTTCCATCTCTAACATGTCAACTTCTTCAATTTCCATGCCTTTTAGCCAGATTTCCAGGGCCTGGTCATCAAGATCTGGTCCATATTGGCCTACAGCATCACCAGTACGGAATGTTGGTAAAGCATGTGTATCCACATAGCTTACGCCATCCCATGAAGGGATTGGTGAGGGCATTACCAAGGTTTGACCAGGATTTTCAATATCCCAACGTAATAACATAGCGTGATCTTCATGCTGAGTATTATGGCAATGTTCCATAAAGGTTCCTGCAAACTCGCGGAAGCGTAAGGCGATTTCTACCATATCTCCACTATCAGGCTGCGGTCCTAAACGGTAAACGTCTTTACGAGCATATTTTTCCCAAGGTGGTGGCTCTTTACCATCACGACGCAGGATAATTCCTTCTTCAAAGTGGATATGAATTGGATGACTCCAGTTACCACTGTTAAGTAAGCGCCATACTTCCAGACCACCAGAATTCTTTTGAGGTGCAGCCGATAAGCGTCTTGGATCCATGTTGTAGCCTTTGCCACCATCAGTTTCAATTACCCAAGGGTTTTCATCAGTAGCCTGACGCTCAAATTCGAAAGTACGGTGTAATGCAGTGCCAAGTTCATCTTCAGTAGGACGACGCAGTGGGATCATTTTCTTTTTGCCTTCCACATAGTCAACAGGATCAAGACTATTATCTTTACCTGTATACTTAACCACGCGGAATTCCATGAAACGACCAACAACCGGGTCAGCACTCCAACGATCTGCGATGCCGTCATTATCATCATCAATAGTTTGCGGATTGTAAGCACCGCTTACGATATCTTCCACAGGAATAATAGTATCGGTACCCTGACCATTTTTATGCTGTAGCATATTAACCAGATGCAATTTGTCACCTTCTTCAAACTTGCTGAAATCGAAGATGATATCGTAACGTTCTGCTACACCAAGAGTTGGCATTTCGCCGTTTTCCATTACCACAGTATGCTCCATGATGTTTCCATCATTGGCCACCATGTGAAACGGTGCAGCTACGCCATCTTGATTAACCATGGCAAGTTTAAAGTAACGGGATACAGAACCGTTTAATATTCTAAAGCGATAACGACGTGCACGAACTTCCATATACGGCTTATATAACCAGTTTACGGTCATAACATCGCCGATGAAGCCTCTCTGATTGAAGGGGTTAAACCAAAGTTGTCCAGTCTCATCCCAGGCTTTTTCAGCAAGGAGTAAATTGACATCATAGTCGCGATTACCCCAATCTAATGCATCGCCTGAAGGTAGACGAAGGTTTACGCCATCTTCAATTGACTCATTACCACGGTCAACTGCACTGTAGTAATTCATCATCGCCACGTTGCCTTTGTAGACATTTTGCGCGGTAAAATCGAGCATATGATCGTGGAACCAGTGAGTACTCATGGTTTCACGCCAATCACCTCTTATCTTAGTGATCCCGCCGTTACCATCTGGAGAGCCGGCACGTGGGTCTTTTGCATCTGTATTAATGCTGTCATACCCTGCGAGGGTCACTGGCCATCTGTAATCATAGAATTGCCCCGGAAAGAAGAAAGCATTAGCAAAGCCATCACTTTCTGCAGGGTTATGACCGTTGTGTTCATGGGTGGTGAGGGTGTGCAGACCAAATCCTTTGTTTGCTGAAACATCTACTGCTAAAGCATTATGGTGACGCATGATCACTGGCTCGCCATAACGTACTTTCAACAACTTAGGTGGGAAAGTCCCATCAAAGGTCCACAACGACTCTTGTTCTTGAATAGGCATACTGGGATGAAGTTTTACTTCTAAACCACTTGTAGTACCCGCAAAACCATCTGCACCGGCGGTGTTATGGTACAAACCACCTGGGGCAAATTCACCAGCACTATAAGTGTGGGTTTGTTTATTATCGCGTAATCCGGTATTGGTACGAGCACCCGTTTGGGCTGTACTAAAATATGTTTTCGGAGCGAACTCTTCCCAACGTTGATGCGCCCAACCTTCTCCAGGGGGACGACCTTCCATTGGTGGCGTATCTAAATCACGACCGATAAAAGATTCTATTAATTCTTGCCAAGGGTTGCTCTCAACCGTATTTGCCCACCGTGTTGGAGCCGGGTAAATGTCCTGATTAAGGAAAGTATCCAAAGCAGCTGATTCAGGCATGCTTGCCGCATCTGCTGGAACTGGTAATGTCAAGGCTGTTTCTGGGTCAACGCTTGCGTCAGCCAGTAATGAAGTGCCAAATTCCTCAAATCGTAAAAACTGCTGCGTAAAAGGTTGAGCTCCAAATAGTGGACTAGGTGCCCCATTTGATGGCACATCGAAACGCTTGTTGTCCTGCTGAGCATCTTTACCAATTACATTGTTTGCTGTGACATCGTCTTTCGAGTACGTAGCACCACCTTCAAAAGCGTGTTCCATTGCTGGTGTAATATCTACGGAAAGCTCATCCATCTTGACTTCTCTCAAGCCAGACATGTCGTCTGCGTCTTCAGGAGTAGGCGCTGGTGCTGGTGCTGGGGCTGGGACAGGTGTTGGTGTCACCACTGGATCAGGGTCGCTTCCGCAACCAAACATACTGACTACTAATAATGCAGCTCCAAATCGCGCTGGTAACCTAGACGCATTTTTGAAGCGGCCTAAAATCTCATGAGACATAACCATGTCCTCCTATTTTTATTATTTTTGTTATATTTATGTATTTAATTAAAATAGAGTTTATTGGTAAAATGTCGGTGAGAAATATCTCAATCAACTAGTAAGCCAACAAACCGTCCATAACGGCAACTTTTGATTAAATTGCACGACCGGAACATAAACTATTTTCTTTCAGAAGTAAATAATATATCCACATTCCAAAAAAATATATAGCCTAATTTATTTACCATAAAAACAGAAAAATGACCGAAAAAATAATTACACTCACTTTTTATCCAATTAAATTAATAGCTTAAATTTTTTGCCATGAATCTTTTTCGGGTTAAAAATAAACGATGGTTTTCTATTTCAATATGGAAAATCACTTAGGCTAATCATTTACAAGCCTTAGATTCAGTCTCGTCGAAGCTATTAAGCCCGAATTAATGATTTTGGAAAATATATTACCTGATACATAGGTATGGAAAATAACACTTAGAAATATTGATCAGGCCACCTTTTCAAGTGTTTGATAGGATACGAAAAATGTCGCTTATTTCGTGCTTAAGTAAGGTTTTTAGTACCTTGGAGGGGGTTCACGAAAATATATTGACGATTAAGGCGTTGATGTATACCCATGCCCCTCAAAATCACGAATTCAGAGTGACTGGAGTGCTTCAATTCAAGGCATTTCCTAGACTAAATGACTTTAAACTCCCGCTGAAACGCGCTGTTTGAGGTAGCATGGGTATAGAAATGTGATTTACTGCTGATACCACAATTCTGACCTTTCCAATGGCGTTTCTTTAGGTAAAAAAATATTTTCCAACTCAAAAAAACGTCGCCCCTTAATATTAGATTTGTTTAACATCGGTTGGTGCACACGCAAAAACAATTCGTCGAACTTGCCATTAGCAATTGCCTTTTCCAATCCCTGCGTCAGCAAATTTGCTAAGGGCACACTTTTTCTATTTACAAAAAAATACATGGCGGTGGGGTATCGGATCCCTATAGCAGGCTCTAAGGCGATTTTTTTATTAAGGTTGCTGTTACTTAATTCACCCCATACTTCAACCACTGAGCGAGGAAAAAAATCAGCTTGAGCACTTATTAGCATGTTAAAAAGCCCATCATAATTACTCGAAGTGCTAACATCGAAGCCGTTTGCTTGCAGAATTTTGGTATCGGGCCAATCATGTCCCTGGGTTGGATTGAGTTTTAACAGGTGTTCAATCTTCTGTATGTATTTGAACCTTTCCGCCATATCTTCTCTGATCAGCATCACACGCCAACCAATCAAGCCTTTAAAAATAGGAATGCGGATAGGTAGCAGGAGTTCTTCACGTTGTTTGTCGGTGCCACTCCAAACCACATTGATTTCTCGATTGTCTTCCAACTTCTTAAGAGATTTACTTTGCCGCATTATTGTATCTGAAGGAACCAGACGGTAATTGACACCTGTTTGGTCAAGTGCCAGTGAGAGCAACTGCACCGGATAGCTAGTTCGCAGATCTTTATCTGACAAGGGTTTGGGATAGGTTATTTTCCATTCAGCGGCCTGGCTAAATGGACATATTGCCCAGCAGAGGAAAATAACTAATCTAATCATGACAATATCTATTATCCTTCTAATTACAAAAAGTGAGTAAGAGCTTATGCGTCATTAAGCACCGCTACAATAATCTTTAATTCACCATTATCCAAATTTTTCAGAGTACGACTTGCTGAGCACTCCAAACAAAGTTGATCTTGTTTATCCCAAAACTGCCTAGTTAAATTTATCATCATCAACCTATCTGACAAATATGTCGTCTGATTAGTTCTAGTCTGATTTTTTTGTACACTTGATTTTGGCTATTCGATGCCGATGAATTTATGGGTTTGCAACGACAATCGCCAATTTCGTGCTATACAGGTTTTTATCGCCAAATCTGTCGCCCTTTTTTGTTGGCTAATTGGCTGCAGATAAATTGGTGGTAGAGCCTCTGAACCAAATAATGCAAGAACCGCATCTAATTCATCAATATGTTTCTGCATGGCCACCGGGTGTTTTATCTCATTTGCTCTAAACATTGCACTAGCTAATACTTTTCGACCTCCTGGCATATTAATTTTTGGAGAAACAGTTACCCAAGTGTCAGGATGAGTTTGCACCTCATATGTACCACTTGTTTCAATTTGCACCGAATAATCACTATTGATTAAGGTATCAGATAACGACCGTAAGTCATACATACAAGGTTCTCCCCCAGTAATAACTATGTGTTTCGCCTGATATCCCTGCTCAGCAAATAGATTTAGAAGTTCATCACTACTGAGGCGAAACCAACTCTCCGATTCGTTTGTTTCAGCCATAACCTGAGCGCTGTCAAATTCAAGGTCGGCTTTGATTATCCAGGTGTGTTTGGTGTCGCACCAGGAGCATCCAACCGGGCAGCCTTGTAATCTGACGAAAATTGACGGGACTCCGGTAAAAGATCCCTCCCCCTGAATAGATTCGAATACTTCGTTTATTTTGTAGCTGTTCAATTAATTATCCTGTACTCAATTTTTTACATGACTGGGATTTTACATCGGGATCCCTTAAGATCCTCTCCAAATTTACAATTAATTATAAAGAAGCTCGGCTAATGGTACAAAAGATAGTGGTAATTTTTTCTGGAGGCATGGATTCTTTTACCGTGCTCAATCAGGCGGCCAGAGCTGGGCACGATATATATGCCTTGTCTTTTGATTATGGGCAACGTCACAAAAAAGAACTCGATTACGCAAGGCGGGCTTGTCTGGCCTTGGGTGTTAATCACAAGATTGTTGATATATCAGCGATAAATGAGCTTATTGCAGGCTCTTCATTAACCTCAGATATTCCAGTAGCTGAAGGTCATTACGCTGAAGAAAGTATGCTTACTACTGTGGTGCCCAATCGAAATATGATCCTACTATCAATGGCCGTTGGTTATGCAGTGTCTATTGGTGCTGGGCAAGTGTATTACGGCGCCCACTCAGGTGATCATGCTATATATCCGGATTGTCGACCAGAATTTGTCGAACGTATGAATGAAGTATGCGCTATCGCAAATTACCAGAAAGTAGAAATAGTCACGCCTTTTTTACAGGACAGTAAAACAGCCATACTCAACGCTGGATTGGACATGGGCTTAGATTACAGTATGACCTGGACGTGCTACAACGGCAGAGAATTGGCCTGTGGTGAATGCGGAGCCTGTCAGGAACGCCTGGAAGCATTTGCCGAAAATAAGGTTAATGATCCTCTGGAATATGAAATCCGATAAGGGCGAAAGTTAGGATTTAATGCTGCCAGTACGTAAGCGTTGAATTCACGAAAGTTAATTATTGATGCAGTGTTGACTGCATCTCTGGCAAACCCAATAAATTGTTATAATAAGCCAGTAACACAATGGTTTATCGAGATATTGTTGCGTTATATGCCTGCATCCGAAAGGTGTATGCACTGCAAACTCTGAGGCTGGTTAAAAAACGCTGCTGCCTCAGTGTTATCACAACCACTTATTGCTTAAGTAATAAAATTAAATAAGCTCTGATTGTAACTCAAGCCTTGCCCCAAGATTTTTCCTGCCCCTAAAGTCCTCGCCTACTGCTGATTCAAGGATTACTTCTGAGACTGTTGAATAAAATAAGCAATCTCTTTGATAAGATGGCGTAGCACCGGATTAAGGCGAGTATTTTTACCATTCATAACAAATAGTTCATGACTAAATTCAAAGGCACTTCCACCTACAGGGACTAGTCCTAAACCCGTTGCCTGATTACTAAGCATGTAATCTGGTAATAGCCCAACATATTCGCCGGTCATAATGGCCGCCAGGCAGGCGTCAAAGGAATCAGAAAATGTTTGGATCGACATCCTTCTCTCATTTTCTATATAGTTTGCTGATGATAGACCCGATATGCCTATTGCCGGATAATCTTCGATTCTCACATTTTCAGGCAGAGCTTCTTTGTATTTCGCCAGAGGATGAGAAGGGGCACAATATAAACGCCCCGTACAGGTAACTTCAACTGGGTGAAATGTGACTGATTCAGGTTTCAACATGTCGAAGGTCGATAGCACCAAATGGCATTCGCCAGACAAAGCTACATGCTCAACTTCGTTATAGAGTCTGGTCTGAATATTCACATGAATGTCACTAAACTTTTTCATCGTACTTTTAACCGCTTTACTCACGGCTAAATGATAAGAAAGAGGTAAACCAGCCATCATCACCAGCGTGATATGTCCTGAATAATCGTCATGCAGGCTTTTTAGATTGAAGACAAAATTATCAAATGAATTGAAGATACGTTTGGTTTCTTGAAAAACCACCTCCCCTTCTTTCGTCATCTGAAATCCACCGCGACCCCGGTGACATAAAACTAAGTCCAGCCGCTCTTCCAATTTTTTTATTGCAGCGCTTATATTAGGTCGTTGCATGCGCAACACTGGTTCAGCCGCAGTAAATCCGTTACAAGAGGCAACAGCATAAAATACTCGTAGTAGTTTGATATCCGATTCTTGTAAACGATTAAGCATGTTTTGACACCATCTATAGGTATGTTAATTGATACTATTACGCATATTATAGCAATTTGGGTAAATATCTAGTCCGACAAACAGTTGTATCGTCCTTTTAATATGAATGGTTTTTGAGCACCTAAGAATGTTTCACCATGAGTGCCCTCAAGCCTTCGATTTCATCACGCAAACTGCCTGCCTTTTCAAATTCCAAACTTTTCGCCAATTGAAACATTTGTTTCTCCAAATCACTTATTTTAACCATGATCTCAGACGTACTTAAGCTGTTGTATTGTTTCGCCGATTCTCCAACTTTGCGCAATTTAACCTTACTACTATCAGTGCCGTCACCGACATCCATGATATCCGTGATCGCTTTAAACATTTGTGTAGGTATAATATTATTTGCTAGGTTGTGTGCAGTTTGTTTTTCTCTGCGGCGATCAGTCTCTTCGATAGCTCTTTGCATTGAACCGGTGATCCGATCAGCGTATAAAATAGCCCGTCCATTGATGTGCCGAGCCGCGCGCCCCATAGTTTGTATCAGCGACCGATCAGAGCGTAAAAAACCTTCTTTGTCAGCATCTAAAATAGCGACTAAGGCGACTTCCGGCATGTCCAATCCTTCACGTAACAGATTGATGCCGACCAGTACGTCGAATTTGCCGATACGTAGATCACGAATAATTTCTATCCGTTCCACCGTGTCTATATCCGAATGCAGATAACGCGCTTTGACACCATGTTCGTCAAGATAATCGCTTAAATCTTCGGACATACGTTTTGTCAATGTTGTCACCAACACTCTTTCACCAAGTATTACGCTTTTGTTAATTTCCGATAGCAAATCATCAACCTGAGTTCCAACCGGGCGTATTTCAATTTGCGGATCAACTAGCCCAGTCGGACGCACCACCTGTTCAATAATGTCATCAGGTGTTTTTGCAAGCTCATATTTGCCTGGAGTGGCTGACACGTAGATGGTTTGTGGCGAAATTTGTTCAAATTCTTCGAATTTTAGTGGTCGGTTATCAAGAGCTGACGGCAGTCTAAAACCATATTCAACCAGTGTTTCTTTGCGAGAACGGTCCCCCTTATACATCGCACCAATTTGTGAAACCGTCACATGAGATTCGTCAATAAATAGCAAACCATCAGATGGAAAATAATCGATCAATGTGGGTGGAGGGTCGCCTGGATTGCGTCCCGACAAATAACGTGAGTAATTTTCAATACCTGAGCAATAGCCCAACTCTTGCATCATCTCCATGTCGAATTGGCAGCGCTGACTTACCCGTTGATCTTCAACTAATTTGTTAACCGACTTAAGTTGCTCGCGACGCTCTTTTAACTCGACTTTAATATGTGTGATTGCATCGAGAATTTTTTCTCTGGGTGTAACATAGTGAGTTTTAGGGAAGATCGTCGCCCGAGTAACCGTTTTCTCAACCGCACCAGTGAGCGGGTCAAAGATACTAATTCGTTCAACTTCCTCGTCAAACAATTCAACTCTAATCCCGTGGCGTTCGGAGTCAGCAGGAAACACATCGATTACGTCACCGCGTACTCTAAAAGTGCCGCGCTCAAATGCAATGTCATTGCGGGTATATTGAATTTCCACTAAACATCGCAAAATATCACGTTGATTCATCACGTCCCCTACACGAAAATGAACCAGCATTTTCATATAAGATTCCGGATCACCTAATCCATAAATGGCCGATACACTGGAGACGATAATAACGTCTCTGCGCTCAATCAATGATTTGGTTGCAGACAAGCGCATTTGCTCAATATGTGAATTTATCGACGCATCTTTTTCAATAAACGTATCGCTAGAGGGCACATAAGCTTCGGGCTGATAATAGTCATAATATGAAACAAAATACTCCACCGCGTTATTCGGGAAAAATTCTTTCATCTCCCCATATAATTGTGCGGCAAGAGTTTTATTATGCGCCAGGATAAGAGTTGGGCGCTGCACTTCTGAGATGACATTAGCCATGGTGAAAGTCTTACCTGAGCCAGTTACTCCCAAAAGTGTTTGGTAGGCCAAACCATTTTCTAAACCTTCCACGAGGGAGCGAATAGCTTTCGGTTGATCCCCTGCTGGCGAATAACTAGATGAGAGGGTGAAAGCTCTACTCACAACACTACCTCTTTAATTTTTTGACTATTATTAATTTGAGCTGACACAATCTTTCTAAACCATACATAAGCAACAATAGCAGTGAGAATATTGGCCACAATGCCGGCCCAAAACATACCTTCGAGGGCATAAATACGACTGCCTAAATAAGATATAGGTACAAAAAACAGAAACAGTCGTATAACGCTAAGTATAAGGGCCGACATTGGTTTGTGCATGGCGTTAAAAGAAGAGTTTGTTAAAATAATTATTCCTTGTACGCCATATCCTAAGGGTACGATCATTAAATATAAGCTGATCAAATCGGCCACTTCCTGTTCATTGGTAAAAATATTGGCCAGTAAACCTGAGAGTAAAAACATCACACCAAATATAAACAATTGCCAAACCACTACAAAACGTACACACAGCCGGTAGGCTTCTGCGACACGGTGTATGTTGTTCGCTCCAAAGTTTTGACTGATTAATGGTGGTAGTGACATTGATAGGGATAACACTACTATGCTGGCAATGGATTCCAATCGCCCCCCTACTCCCCACGCTGCCACAGCTTCTGGACCATAAGCCGCAACGAATGAAGTCAGTATGCCAGCAGATATTGGAGTAAGCATATTAGCCCCCGCTGCTGGTAGGCCAATCTTAATTATACCACCACAACTTCTTTTCAGTTCCGCTATAGACAAGAGTCTAGGCACCATCAACTTACGTTTAACAGCTAACAGATACAATATATATACTAGGCCCAGTCCCCATGCGGTTAACGTTGCTACAGCAGCGCCCTGAATGCCCATCGCCGGAATTGGACCCCAACCAAAAATAAGTAATGGGTCAAGTAAAGCATTAACAAAGCCACCAAACGCCATAATGTAACTGGGAGTTTTCATATCACCAGAAGCACGCAACACGCTGTTGCCGACCATCGGCATCGCTAAGAAGACCCCCGCTGCGTACCACACCAGCATATAATCACGGATATGCACAATTAACTCTTCAGTTGCACCAAGCATAGTAAATATCGGATTAATGCTAAACACGCCTACCAAAGCCAAAATAACGGCCAACACGAATGCCAGGGTTAGTGCTCCTGTCGCTGTTTCTTTTGCCTGAGTATTTTGCCCTGCCCCAACACAGCGGGCGATAACTGCAGAAGTACCAATCCCTAAACCTATATTTAAACTGATAACGGTAAAAGTAACCGGAAAGGTAAAACTGATAGCAGCCAGCTCCTCAGTTCCAAGCATGCCAATAAAAAATGTGTCCACCAAACCAAAGGTCATCAACATAATCATGCCGATTATCATTGGCAGGGTCATTTTCCATAATGTTTGGGGGATCGGACTGTTCAATAAATCGGGACGCTGTGACGACACAGAACTTTTGCTCACACTTTTACTCTCTTTGCGTAATTGGCAGAAAACATAATACGGCATGTACCGATGTAAAACTCAATCAATAACAAAACCCTCAAAACAAAGCACTTACCCCCCCTGAAAGCCGGGTAAAAATCCCACTCTAAATCTTATCCTCAGCTTGCAGGATTTTCTTATACATTACTTATATTTAGACAAAAAACACGTGAAATTTTTTACACCCCATACACGTACCACAAGTGTCTGTAATAAGTAACACGATTTCTATAAAAAAGCGTTCAAATCGATCCTTTAATAACTTTCAATCAATTCACTGCCCTAACTTTTAAGAGTAAAAAAATCGAAAATACAAGTAAAAAAAAAGATAATTTTACTTTTAATTTAAAAAAAGCACACAAGCAACATTACAGGTGATTAAAAATCACTCACACTCCTAACGTGAAACACTAATAAAACACTATCCAATTGATTTTAAAGGAAATATACAAACAACATCAATTAGTTTTGATTTCCTATTGACAACGTTTTCATTACCCTGCGTTAGTTCGCAATAATTTAATGCACATACTTATCCACAGATTTAGTGGATAAGTACTATCAGCTCAAGTTTGGCGTACATTGCGCATATCATAGAGAATATTTTAGGTAAGTCACCACTAACCTTGCGCATGGACTTTTTAGGTTACAAATTTGTTAAATACTGTAATTAAAAACAGTATACAATAAATTGTTAATAATTTTTTGATATAACAGAATTCAATTCAGAGCTTTTATTGAGTATTAATAATTTTTCACTTCGCCGTATAACCAAAGAGTTGATTAGAGCAAAAAGTAGCCTATGAAAATTACTTTTTGCACAACTTATATATAAATACGAAATAAAGCGCAAAGATCAGCAAATTTGTTGTTTTGAGTGTTGACACTTGCCGGTATGCTCATTAACATTCGCCCCCGTTGAAAAACGGCTCAGTAAACACTTAATGCATCGCAAGATTGCAATTAAGTTAGACTAAGCTAGGTTTCAACGGTGTAAAATTTGATTCCCCCTTAGCTCAGCTGGTTAGAGCGACGGACTGTTAATCCGCAGGTCCCCTGTTCGAGTCGGGGAGGGGGAGCCAATTTACATAGACTTACTTAATACAGTTCCCCCTTAGCTCAGCTGGTTAGAGCGACGGACTGTTAATCCGCAGGTCCCCTGTTCGAGTCGGGGAGGGGGAGCCAATTTACATAGACTTACTTAATACAATTCCCCCTTAGCTCAGCTGGTTAGAGCGACGGACTGTTAATCCGCAGGTCCCCTGTTCGAGTCGGGGAGGGGGAGCCATCTTTCTATTCTCTTCTTTGTATCAATAAGTAAAAAACAATAATCTCGTTTTTAAATATAAAACTTTTGATTATCAAGTTGTTAATGTTTCTGTAAACAAAGATAATACCCCCGTTCAGGCTTATCTGCGGCAATCACAAGACATACATGACAGAATTTATACTTTTATTAATTGGCACAGTGCTGGTAAACAACTTTGTGTTAGTACAATTTCTTGGCTTATGCCCATTTATGGGAGTATCCGGCAAGCTGGAGACCGCTATTGGCATGTCTATGGCTACCACTTTTGTACTTACCCTCGCCTCGCTATCCAGCTATTTGGTTGAGCATTACGTTTTACTGCCCTTAGGAATTGGTTATCTGCGCACCCTGAGTTTTATTCTGGTGATCGCAGTAGTTGTCCAGTTTACTGAAATGGTTGTACATAAAACCAGCCCTACGCTTTATCGATTACTTGGCATATTCCTTCCATTGATTACCACAAACTGCGCGGTATTAGGCGTTGCATTGTTGAACATTAATCAACAGCATAATTTTATTGAATCGGTTATATATGGTTTTGGTGCAGCACTAGGATTTTCTTTAGTGTTAATTTTATTTTCAGCAATGCGCGAACGATTGGCTGTTGCGGATGTTCCTGCGCCCTTTAAAGGAGCATCGATTGCCATGATCACAGCGGGCCTCATGTCTCTGGCATTTATGGGCTTTACTGGATTGGTCAAGTTTTAATGTTAGTGCTAAGCAACATCTTAATCGCACTTTTAGCAATTGGCTCCTTAGCACTCATTTTTGGCTTGATCCTGGGTTATGCCTCAGTGCGCTTTAAAGTTGAAAGCGATCCTTTAGTAGAACAAATAGACGAGATTTTACCACAGACTCAATGTGGACAATGTGGATACCCCGGCTGTAAGCCATATGCGCAAGCGATAGCGGATGGTGATGATATTAATAAGTGTCCTCCCGGCGGTGAAGCAACAATAAAAAAACTAGCCGAATTAATGGGAGTTGAAGTTAAATCTCTTGACGCTGCCCATGGTATGGAAGACGTTAAAAAGGTCGCATTTATTCGCGAAGATGAATGTATTGGCTGTACCAAATGCATCCAGGCCTGTCCTGTTGACGCTATTCTGGGCGCTGCCAAGCAAATGCACACAGTTATTGTGGATGAATGTACTGGGTGTGATTTGTGTGTTGAACCCTGCCCTGTTGATTGTATTGATATGATCCCAGCCGCAACAAGTGCCTCGGATTGGCGTTGGGATATTAAAAAAATCCCAGTTAAGCAGATTGGTTGATAAGAGAAGATATGCAAACTGATTTTGACCAGGTAATTGATAAACTTAATGATGGGGAGTTATGGGACTTTCCCGGCGGTGTGTTTCCTGCGCAACGAAAAGAGTTATCGAATCAGCTACCAATTATCTCCCTGCCATTACCAGAAAAACTGTTTGTCTCGGTCAAGCAACATATTGGCCTAGAAGGCCATGTTATTGTCGAGCCAGGTGATAAAGTTCTTAAAGGGCAGGCTCTAAGCAAGAGCATGAATCCATTTGCGGTTCCAATCCATGCTCCAACCTCTGGAACTGTTATTGCCGTCGCTCCTCACGAATCAGCGCATCCCTCCGGTTCTGCTGAAACGACTGTTGAAATCGAACCTGACAATCAGGATAAGTGGATTGAACTAAAACCGCTGCAGGATTATCAAGATCAGCCCACAATGAAAGTATTGGCTGCGATTTGTGAGGCAGGCATAAGCGGCATGGGTGGAGCTGGTTTTCCCACTCATATAAAAGCTTCGCCTAAGAAAAATATCGAATTCCTGATTATTAACGGCGTCGAATGTGAACCGTATATCACCTCGGACGACAGATTGATGCGAGAACATGCCTGGCAAATTCGCCAGGGGATCGACGTACTCACACATCTGTTATCACCAAAACAAGTCATTATCGCTATTGAGGACAATAAACCTGAAGCTATACAAGCTATGCAGGTTGCGTGTCACGAAAATGTCCGATATATGGTCTGTTCAATTCCCACTAAATACCCAGCCGGTGGCGAAAAACAGCTGATACAAGTACTAACGAACCGTGAAGTACCAAAACAAGGTTTACCCAATGATGTAGGGGTGAGCATGCTCAATGTAGGTACTTGTTATGCTATTGCTGATGCAGTTTTCTCTGGCAAACCTTTAATTCAGCGAGTAGTTACGGTTAGCGGCGAAGCGCTAAACAAGCCAGGCAATGTCTGGGCTCTTATTGGCACGCCAATAGCGCATTTGCTGGAACAAACAGAATATCAGCAAAACAAACAGACTGAGCCCAAAGTCATAATGGGCGGACCTATGATGGGCTTTACTGTGGTGTCTAATCAGGTGCCTGTGGTAAAAACGACCAATTGCATATTATTACCCGCCGATCATGAAGTTGCCGATGACAGCCAGGAACAAGCCTGTATCCGCTGTGGCGCTTGTGCGGATGTGTGTCCCGCTAGTTTACTGCCTCAGCAGCTGTTTTGGCATAGTAAAGCCAAAG